>CAZFFB010000053.1:0-9691 GCA_964517735.1 uncultured Pseudomonas sp. | reverse complement strand
GTCGGCGTGCTGGGGGCGGCGGCGCAGAACGAGGTGCGGCGCATCCTGTCCTTTCATGTCGTCAGTCAGGTCGGCTACATGGTGCTGGGGCTGGCGCTGGGCACGCCGCTGGCGCTGGCCGGGGCGGTGTTCTACCTGATCCACCATATCGTGGTGAAAGCCAATCTGTTCTTTGTCGGCGGTATCGCGGCGCTGCTCTGCGGTTCGGAACGGCTCAAGGCGATGGGCGGGCTGTATGCGCGGGCGCCCTGGCTGGCGCTGCTGTTCGCCGTGCCGGCGCTGTCGCTGGCCGGTATCCCGCCGCTGTCAGGCTTCTGGGCCAAGTTCGTGGTGGTCAAGGCCAGCCTGGATGCCCATGCCTTCGTCGCGGCAGCCGTGGCCCTGCTGACCGGGGTGTTCACCCTGCTGTCGATGAGCAAGATCTGGAATGAGGCCTTCCTGAAGACGCCACCGCTGGCCGCCGCGCCGACCCGTGATGCAGGATCGCTGCGCCTGGCCGGCAGCACCATCGGCTTGCTCGCCGCGCTGACGGTGCTGATCGGCCTGCTGGCAGGCCCTGTGATGGACTATGCCGAGGCTGCTGCCGCGCAGTTACTCGAGCCGGTCGCCTATCTGCACCTGACCACCCCCCGCTGAGGAGGCGGATCCATGCCTGCCCTGCTGCTTGCTCTGCCCCTGCTGTGGCTGCTGCTGCGCCTCGCGGGTCTGTTCATCGCCCCCGTCGCCGCCTTCTGCCGGCGCGGCGAGGCGCTGCTGTGGTTCTGGCTCTGGTACCTGCTGCAGGTACAGAAGGCCAGCCTGCAGGTGGCACGCCTGACCCTGCTGCGCCCGCAGCAGGTCACACCGGCGGTGATTGCCGTCGAGCTGCTCGAGGCCGACGAGCGGATCGCAACGCTGGTGGCCCTGCTGCTGACACTGACCCCGGGCAGCCTGGCGCTGGACTATCGCCCGGGCCAGCGCCAGCTGTTCCTGCATGTGCTCGACGCCCATTCGGCCGCCACCGTTCAGGCCGAGGCGCATGACCTGCAATGCCGTCTGCTGCGCTGGCTCAAGCCAGCCAGCCTCCTGGCAAGGAGCCTGCCATGATCCTGCACCTTGCTGGCGGTATGACCCTGCTGCTGGGCTGTGCGGCGCTGCTGGGCCTCTCGGCGCTGCTGATCCTGCTGCGGCTGTGGCGAGGCCCCGATCAGGCCGATCGCGCGGTGGCCATTGATGCCCTGACCCTGCTCGGCGTGGCCCTGCTGAGCCTGCTGGCGCTGTGGTGGCAGCAGGGTGTGCTGCTGGATGTGGCCATCCTGCTGGCCTTGATGTCCTTTCTCGGCTCGGTGGCCTTTGCCCTGCTGTTTCGTGCCCGCGAGGCACATGACGACGAAGAGGAGTCACCCCGGTGAACACGACCACAGACCTGCTGGGCTGGCTGGCCAGTGCCAGTCTGCTGCTCGGTGCGCTGCTGAGCCTGCTGGGCGCCCTGGGCGTCTGGCGCCTGCCGGATGCCTACAGCCGAATGCATGCGGCCAGCAAGGCCGGGGCGCTGGGCGCCATGTTCTTTTTCCTGGGCGTGGCGCTGGCCAGCGGCGGCAGCTGGGGCCTGAAGGCCCTTCTGGGCATCGCCATCCTGCTGCTGGTCGCCCCGCTGGCCGCCCATGGCATCTCGCGGGCCGCTTACCGCAGCGGTCACCGCCCGGCGCTCGGCCCACTGGGCGACCAGCTGGCTGCGGCCAGCCGCAAGCAGGTGCGGCGCTGAGCCTGTCTCAGTCGATCTGCCGGCGAAACGGCGGCAGGGTGTCCAGCAGGGTACGGCCGTAGCGCTGGGTGACCAGCCGTCGATCGAGCAGGGTCACCACCCCACTGTCCTGCTCGGTGCGCAGCAGACGCCCACACGCCTGGATCAGCTTCAGCGACGCATCGGGTACGGCAATCTCCATGAACGGATTGCCGCCGCGCGCCTCGATCCACTCCGACAGCGCCGCCTCGACCGGATCATCCGGCACGGCAAAGGGAATCTTGGCGATCACTACATGCTCGCACCAGGCGCCCGGCAGATCGACGCCTTCGGCGAAGCTGGCCAGACCGAACAGCACGCTCGGCTCACCCTCGTCGACCCGCGCCTTGTGCTTGCTCAGGGTCTCCTGCTTGGACAGGTTGCCCTGGATCAGCACCCGCTTGCGCCAGTCCCGCTCAAGACCATCGAACACCTCCTGCATCTGCTTGCGCGAGGCAAACAGCACCAGGCTGCCGCGCGTACCCTCCAGCAGAGCAGGCAGCTCACGGATGATCGCGGCGGTATGCTCGTCGGCGCGGCGCGGATCCGCGCCCAGATCCGGGACATGCAGCACCCCGGCCTCGGCGTAGCGGAACGGGCTGGGCACCACGGCTGTCGGTGCGTCCTTCGGCAGGCCGGCGCGCATCCGGTAACGGTCGAAGCGACCCAGCGCGGTGAGGGTGGCTGAGGTCACCAGCGCGCCGAAGGCGGTGTTCCACAGGTGGCGGCGCAGGGTCTCGGCGGCAAGGATCGGGCTGGCGTTGACTTCGATGTCGTGATAGCTGCCGTTCTCCACCAGCGTCAGCCAGCGGGCGGTCGGCGGGCTGTCTGCCGGATCCTCGCCGGTAAAGGCACTCCACAGCTCCCAGTTGCCGAGCGCACGGGCCTGCAGGCTGCCGAACAGCGGATACCACTCCTCGGCCTGGTGGCTGGCCAGCCCGCTGCTGCCCTCGCCATCCATGGCCTCCTTGAGGCGCTCGGTCAGCCGGGTCAGCTGCTCGGCCAGACGACCAAAGCCCTGCTTGAGCTCGATGCCCATTGCCCGCAGATGCTCAGGTACCACGCCACCGGGGAAGCGATGCCTGGGCCGCTCGCGGCCTTCCACGTCCTCGCCGGGGCGAAAATCACCGACCTCCTCGCAGGCGGCCTGCATGAACTGCTGCTGGGTGCGGATCTCCCGGGCCATCTCGGGCAGCCCCTCAAGCAGCCGGCCGAACTCGCCGGGCAGCGGGTGCTGGGCCAGCAGACGGGTGAGGTTCTTGGCCAGCTGCTCCAGCCAGTCGGCGGTGGAGCGCAGGCGGGTGGCGTGGGCGAAGTGGCCGATGGCCTTGTCCGGCAGGTGATGGCCTTCGTCAAAGACGTAAAGCGTATCGGCCGGCGCCGGCAGGATCGCTCCACCACCAAGCGCCAGATCCGCCAGCACCATGTCATGGTTGGTGACGATCACATCCACCTTGGTCATGCCTTCGCGGGCCTTGTAGAAGGCGCACTGCTGGAAGTTCGGGCAGTGCCGGCCGGTGCACTGGGTATGGTCGGTGGTCAGGCGTGCCCACTGCTCGTCCTCGATTGCCTCGGGCCAGGCGTCGCGGTCGCCGTCCCAGCGGTTGCCGGCCAGTTTCTCGATCATCCGGTTGAACAGCTTCTGGCTGGCCTCATCGACCTCGATGCGAAAGCCCTCCTCCTCGAACAGCTGGGCGGTGGCGCCCTGAGCGGCCCCCTCCTGCAGCAGCAGATCAAGCTTGGACAGACACAGGTAACGGCCACGCCCCTTGGCCAGGGCAAAGCTAAAATTCAGGCCGCTGTTGCGGGCCAGATCCGGCAGGTCCTTGAAGACGATCTGCTCCTGCAGGGCCACGGTGGCGGTGGCGATCACCAGCCGCTTGCCGGCCAGCTTCGCCAGCGGGATGGTGGCCAGACAGTAGGCTACAGTCTTGCCGGTGCCGGTGCCGGCCTCCACCGCCACCACCGCCGGATCGCCGCTGCGCACCCCTTCCTCATCCACCTCGATGGCGCCCAGGGCACGGGCCACCTCGGCAATCATCAATCGCTGACCGTAGCGGGGCTTGAGGGACTTGGCCTCGAGAAAGCGGCTGTAGGCGCCCTGGATCTGGGTCTTGAGTTCGTGGCTGAGCATGGCAGATGCGCTGTATGGATATTCAGTCTGATAACGGCGCTCATGATAGCCTGCCCAGCAGCCGCCTGTCGCACGCCGCCGACTGGCCGGCACGCCCGCCGGCAGCTAGTCTGGCGGCCCACCCGTAACAAGGAGTCGCGCCATGTCCACCCCCTGCCCCTGCGGCAGCCACCAGCCACTGAGCGCCTGCTGCTCACCGCTTCATCAGGGCGCGCTGCCGGCCAGCGCCGAACAGCTGATGCGTTCGCGCTACAGCGCCTACGTGCTGGGGCTGATCGACTATCTGGTCTCCACCACGCTGCCGGCCCAGCAGGGCGAACTGGATCGCGAGGCGATTGCCCAGTGGAGTCGCAGCAGCCACTGGCTCGGGCTTGAGGTCGAGGCGCACCGCCCGCAGCCGGGCCATCCGCCGCGCGCCCAGGTGGTCTTTACCGCGCGCTGGCAGGACGATGGCGGTATCCACAGCCATCGCGAATGTTCGGACTTCGTCCAGTGTGCCGGGCGCTGGTTCTTCATCGACCCCAGCGTGGCGCTGCGCTCAGGCCGCAACGATCCCTGCCCCTGCGGCAGTGGCCTGAAGTTCAAGAAGTGCTGCCAGACTGTTCGGCACACCCATTGCACAGCGTCTGACAGTTGTTAAACTCCAGACCAAAACGGAGCGCTGCATGACCGCCCAGGCCACTTTTCGCTGTCTTTTTCTGCCCGCCCTGCTATTGGCAGTGGGCCTGTTGCCTGGCTGCAGTCTGTGGCGTCACGCTCTGGAGGCACCCGAGGTGGAGCTGGTCGATGTCGAACTGGTCCGCGCCCGGCTGCTCGAGCAGCAGTTCCTGCTGCACTTTCGCGCCGAAAACCCCAATGATGTCAGTCTGCCGATCCGCGGCTTGCGCTACACGGTCTATCTGGACGGGGTGAAACTGGCCCATGGCAACTCCAGCCAGCACTTCACCCTCCCACCCCGCGGCAGCAGCACGTTCACCGTCACGGTGCACAGCAACCTGTGGCGGCACCTGCGCACGCTGATCGGTCGACTGCAAGATCCCCAGCAACCCCTTGCCTATCGTCTGGAGGGTGAAGTGCACACCGGCCTGCTTGGCAGCAGCTTCCGCCTGCAGCGCAGTGGTGAACTGACCCCCGGCGACTACCTGCGGAGCGAGCCGTGAATACCCTCCTCATCGTCCTTGCCGTACTGATCCTTGCTGGCCTTGCCCTGTATGCCCTGCACCTGTGGCGACAGGTCTGGCAGCGCCAGCGCACCCGCCGCGAGGCCGAGCAGGCCAGACGCCAGCGTCTGGGCGAGGATATCAAGATCCTCGCCGGCAGCCTGCTGGATGAGCAAATGCCGCTGATCGAGGGTGCCATCCGCATCAAGGTACTGCTGGACAACTACGATCACACCCTGAGCAATCATGCGCGCTGTGCGGTCTTCCATCAGCTGCATGCCGCCACCGCCGATATCCCCACCCATGCCGCCTGGCAGGCACTGCCGCTGGCTACCCGCCGCCAGCACGAGCGCCATTTCAGCGAGCTGGAACTGCTGCACAAGGCCGCCGCGCGCGATGCCGCCCGCTGGCTGCGCGATGAAGTCCTGCCGGTACACGTCAGCGGCGCACTGCTGGTCACGCCCTGAAGGCGCAGCGGTGACGTGGCCTGCCAGCGCCTGGCAGCGTCCCATCGCCATCATCCCCTGAGGAGCTGCCCCCATGCCGTCCGTACCCCGCAGGCCGTTGCCACGCATCATCCTGCCCCTTGCCGCGACCCTGCTGATCGGCGGCTGCCAGCTGCAGCAACCGGCACCGGTGGAGGACACCCTGCCCAGGCAGGGCGTGCAGCACCTGCGGGGGCTGGCACAGCCCGTCACAGTGCACCGTGATGGCCAAGGCCTCACACGGATCGAAGGTGCCAACCTGCACGATGGACTGTTCACCCTGGGGTACCTGCACGCCAGTGACCGCCTGCCACAGATGATCAGCCTGCGCCTGCTGGCCGAGGGGCGACTGGCGGAGCTTGAGGGCGTGAAGGCCCTTGCGCTCGATCGCCTGCTGCGCGCCCTTGATCTGCGCCGCAGCGCCGGTGAGCTGCTGCGCAGCGCCTCGCCGCAGATGCGTCAGATGCTCGAGGTCTATGCCCGCGGAGTGAACGCTGCCCTGTTCGCGCAACGTGAGCGACTGCCTGGCGCGCTGTCTCGCCTGCAGCCAATGCCCGCCTACTGGCAGGCCGAGGACTCCGCACTGCTGTTCTGCCTGCTTGATCTGGCGCTTTCCGGCAATCTGCAGGACGAACTGGCCGCGCTGTGGCTGATGGATAGGGTCGATCGCTCGGCGCTGTTCGCGCTGCTCAGCGGTGACCCTGAGCAGCCGGCGCAGGCTGAGGAACAGGCACTGCTGGAGGAGCCGGCCCTGCGCTTTGATGACGCCCTGCTGGGCGAGCTGCTACGCAGCCTGCAGCAACTTACCCAACAGGCACCGTCGGTACAGAGCACCCTGCAGGTCGCCGTACACGCCACCCATAGCCGTGGCGGACGCAGCCTGCTGGCACTGGACAGTCGCCACATCGGCAGCCACTCGCCCTGGTATGCCGTGCAGCTGACTACGCCGCGCTACAAGGTCGCCGGTGCGGGGATGCCAGGCTTGCCGCTGCTGCTCAATGGCTTCATCGGCCAGCTGGCCTGGAGCCTTGGCAGCATCCGCGCCGACACCCAGGATCTGGCCATCGAGCGTCTGCGCCCACAGGGTACGCAGATCCAGTACCGGCATCAGGATGGCCAATGGCGCCCCCTCGCGGTGCGCCCGGCGACCTTCTTCATCCACGGGCAGCGCCCGCGCCACGAACTGCTGTACGCTTCGGACAACGGTCCGCTGCTGCATGATCCCAAGGGGCGCCAGCATGCGCTGGCACTGCGCCGCCCGCCCCTGGCCGCAGATCGCAGCCTTGATGCGCTGTTCGCCCTGTCCCGCGCCGTAGATCTGGAACAGGCGCATGCCGCAGCACGCGAGGTACGCACCCCGGCGGTTCATCTGCTGTACGCCGATGCGGCCAGCATTGCCTGGCAGGTGGCCGGGCGCTATCCGAACCGACTGGCCGGGCGCGGCCTGCTGCCGGTGCCCGGCTGGCAGGCTGGCTATCGCTGGGATGGCTATGCCGACAGCATGCTGCACCCCTACGATCAGGACCCTGTACAGGGCTGGCTGCTGCTGGCCGGGCAGCGCAGCGTGGCAGCGGGCTATGGCGTACAGATGGCCGGTGCCTGGCAGCCGGCGCAGGTCGCCGAGCAGCTGGCCCAGTCGCTCGGCAAAGCCCCCGTGGGCAGCGAGCACCTGGCTGCCTTGCTGCAGCACCGTACAGCGCCGCGGCTGACGCTGCTTGAGCGGCTGGCCCAGCCCGGTGCCCTGCAGGCACTGCCAGAGGACAAGGCCCGTGCGCTGCAGCGCGCGCTGGCCGAGCAGCTGCCTGACCAGAACCATGCACACGCCGGGCTGCGTCTGCTGGTCGATTTCAGCCGCCGCGAGCCTTTGCAGATGTGGGTCTGGCACGGGCAGCGCGGATCACTGACGGCTGGCCTGCCGGGGGATGCGCCACAGTCTGCGGGCAGTGCGGCTGCAGTGCCGCCGCTGCCCACTGCCACACACAGCGCCGGCACCGGGCTGCGCCTGCTGCCGACGCCGCGCTGAGGGCTGGCGGGTCCGGCGGTGCGTTGCACGCCGCAGGACCCGCCAGCCGCGTCGCTCAGGGCCGCTCGTCGAGCGCTTCCTCGACCACCGGAGGGATCAGATCATCGCTGGTCAGCTTCAGCCAGATCAGCAGGATCGCCGCGATGTAGATCGAGGAGAAGGTCCCGACACCCACACCAATGAACAGCGCCAGCGCAAAACCCCACAGGCTCTCGCCACCAAACAGCAGCAGCGCACCGACCGCCAGCAGGGTGGAGATCGAGGTGGCCAGGGTGCGCAGCAGCGTCTGGGTGGTGGAGATGTTGATGTTGTCGATCAGCTCGGTCTTGCGCAGCAGGCGGAAGTTCTCGCGGATCCGGTCAAACACCACAATGGTGTCGTTCAGCGAGTAACCGATGATCGCCAGCACCGCCGCCAGCACGCTCAGATCGAAGGTGATCTGGAACAGGCTGAATACCCCGAGGGTGACGATCACGTCATGGATCAGCGACAGGATCGCCCCCATGCCGAACTTCCACTGGAAGCGAAACGCCACGTAAATCAGGATGCCGGCCAGCGCCACCAGCATGCCCAGCCCGCCCTGATCGCGCAGCTCCTCGCCCACCTGCGGACCGACGAATTCGACGCGCTTGAGGGTGAAAGGCGTCTCGGCGCTGACGCGGCGCAGAGCTTCGGCCAGCTGGTTGCCCAGCTCCGGATCATCGCCCTGCATGCGCACCAGCACATCGGTGCTGGCACCAAAGCTCTGCACAACCGCCTCGCCGTAGCCGGCTTCGCGCAGCTGGCTGCGCACCTGATCAAGCTGCGCCGGCTGCGCATAGGACAGCTCGATCAGCGTACCGCCGGTAAAGTCCAGGCCAAAGTTCAGCCCGCGCGTGGCAAGGCTCGCCAGCGAGCCGAGCACCAGCAGCACCGCCAGCAGCACCGCCGCGTGGCGCAGGGCCATGAAATTGATCACACGTTTCATTCAGGCAGTCCTCAGATCCACAGCTTCTTGATGTTGCGGCCACCGTAGATCAGGTTGACCATCGCGCGGGTCACGTAGATCGCGGTGAACATCGAGGTGACGATGCCCAGCGACAGGGTGACGGCAAAGCCCTTGATCGGCCCGGTGCCCATGGCGAACAGGATCGCGCCGACCAGCAGGGTGGTCAGGTTGCCATCAAGGATCGCCGACAGGGCGCGGTCATAGCCCTCGTGAATGGCCCGCTGGATGCTCATGCCGTTGGCGATTTCCTCGCGGATCCGCGAGAAGATCAGCACGTTGGCATCCACTGCCATGCCCATGGTCAGCACGATACCGGCGATGCCCGGCAGGGTCAGCGTTGCGCCCAGCAGCGACATCAGCGCCAGCAGCAAGGTCATGTTGAAGGTCAGCGCGATGGTCGCCAGCACTCCGAACACCTTGTAGATCAGCACCATGAACAGCGCGACCAGCAGCATGCCCCAGATGCCGGCCTGCACGCCGAGCCGGATGTTCTCCGCGCCAAGGCTTGGGCCGATGGTGCGCTCCTCGGCAAAGTACATCGGCGCCGCCAGACCACCGGCGCGCAGCAGCAGGGCCAGCTCTGAGGACTCGCCCGGGCCGTCAAGGCCGGTAATGCGGAAGCTGTTGCCCAGCGGCGACTGGATGGTCGCCAGGCTGATCACCTGCTTCTCCTCGCGGAAGGCCTGCACGGCGACCTCCTGCTCGACGCCCTCCACCACCTGGCGTACGTAGCGGGTCACCGGCTTCTGCTCGATGAACACCACCGCCATGCTGCGCCCGACGTTGTTGCGGGTCGCCCGGCTCATCAGCTCGCCGCCCTGGCCATCCAGACGGATATTGACCTGCGGGCGACCGTTCTCGTCGAAACTGGACTGGGCATCGGTGACCTGATCGCCAGTGATGATCACCCCGCGCTCAAGGGCTACCGGAGCACGGCCAGGCTCGCGAAAGCCGAAGGTTTCGGTGCTGGCGCGCGGGGCGTCCAGCTCGGCGGCCAGGCGAAACTCCAGGTTGGCGGTCTTGCCGAGGATGCGCTTGGCTTCGGCGGTGTCCTGCACGCCGGGCAGCTCGACTACGATACGACTGGCACCCTGGCGCTGCACCAGCGGCTCGGCCACGCCCAGCTCGTTGACCCGGTT
>CAZFFB010000052.1:0-9711 GCA_964517735.1 uncultured Pseudomonas sp. | reverse complement strand
GACCTGCGCTTCATGGATGACCAGCACCTGCTGCGGGTCATCCAGCGTATCCTGGCACCGATCGGTCGGCGACTCGACGAGTCCTCGCCCATGGTCGATGCGCGCATGCCCGATTGCAGTCGGATCAACGCGGTGATTCCGCCCGTGGCACTGGATGGCCCCTGCCTGTCGGTACGCAAGTTCCGCAAGGACATGCTGCGCAGCGCCGATCTGGTTGCCTCGCGCTCGCTGAGTGCCGAGATGCTCGAATTCCTGCAGCAGGCCGTCGAGCAGCGCTGCAACATCCTGATCAGCGGCGGAACCGGTACCGGCAAGACCACCATGCTGAACATGCTCAGCCAGCTGATCGATCATCGCGAGCGCATCGTGACCATCGAGGATACCGCCGAGCTGCAGCTCAATCACGACCACGTGGTCCGTCTGGAGACCCGTCCGCCCAATGCCGACGGGCATGGCGAGATTGCCGCCCGCGAGCTGGTGCGCAATGCCCTGCGCATGCGTCCGGATCGCATCATTCTCGGCGAGATCCGCGGCGTCGAGGTGCTGGATGTGCTGACGGCGATGAACACCGGTCACGATGGCTCGATGAGTACCGTGCACGCCAACACGGCGCAGGACGCCCTGCTGCGCCTGGAAACGCTGGTGGGCCTTTCCGGGACGCAGGTGGCCGAGCGCACCCTGCGCCAGACCATCTGTGCGGCGATCGACGTGGTCCTGCAGCTGACGCGCCTGCCCGATGGACGCCGCTGCATCAGCGAGGTGCTGGAGGTGGTGGGGCTGCGCGAGGGCAATTATGTGACCAGCACCCTGTTCCGTCTTGACCGGCGTGGTGGCGGCTTCCTGCGTGAAGCCGTCAACCCGGCGACCGAGAAGCTGCGTCGCGATTTCTGACCTTGCCCGGGCAATGCGCGGGCGTGCTCGACACTACATGGATAGGAAAATGCCGTGATGAATACAGCCTTGCTTGCGTGGTCGCTGGCGGTGCTGCTGCTGCTGGCGGGACTGCTCCTGCTGCGTCGCGGGTTGCGCCAGCGGGTCGCCGAGCGTGTCGTGCAGCGTCTGGGGGCGCTGCAGGTGTCGGCGCTGGAGCGCCGCAGCTGGGCCTGGCTGGAGCGTGCCCTGCTGCGCGCCGGTTATCAGAGCTCCCCCAGCCAGCTGTCGATGATGCTGGTGAGCTGGGTGATGGCCATGCTGCTGGCGCTGACCCTTGGCGGATGGCTGGCCCTGCTGCTGATGCTGATTCTGCCGCCACTGCTGCTGCGCGGCTTCGTGGCCCTGCGCTATCAGCGCCGTCTGCGCCGGATGATCGAGCAGCTGCCGCAGTTTCTCGATCATGTGATCCGCAGCCTCAAGTCTGGCCGTACTCTGGGCGATGCGATGCTGCTGGGCATGCAGAATGCACCGAACCCGCTGGGTGATGCGCTGGGGCGTACCCGGCGCAACATTGAGCGCAGCATGCCCCTCAGCGAGGCGCTGGATGATTTTGCCGAGCTGTACGAGCGCGAGGAGTTTCGCATCCTCGCACTGGGGGTACGGGTCAACCAGCGCTATGGTGGCAATGCCACCGAGCTGCTCGACAACCTGATCAGCATGATCCGCGACCGTGATCGCGGTGCGCGTCAGCTGCGGGCAATGACCGGTGAAACCCGCGTTTCGGGGCTGATCCTCGCCCTGCTGCCGGTCTCGCTGGCCGCGTATATCTTCGTGACCAACCCGGCGTTCTTCATGGGCATGTGGAGCGACCCCATGGGGCGCATCATGTTGCTGATGGCGTTCCTGTTCCAGGCGCTGGGCAGCTTCATCATGTGGCGCATGTTGAGGAGTATCGGATGAATCCGCCGTTGATCATGGCTGCACTGCTGCTCTGTACGGCGCTGCTGCTGCTGGCTTCTGACCTTCGTCAGCGTCTGGTGCAGCGCCAGGTGCTGCAGCGTCTGGGCGCCGCTGGTGCGCGTGGCCGTTACGAGCTGGAAAACAGCTCGCTGCTCAGCCGAGCTCTGACCCTCGACAGCGAGGTGCGCCAGCTGCTCGATCGCCTGGGCTGGCGGCGTACCCGGCAGCGTTCGCTGTTCACCGCGGTGCAGCTGGGGTTGCCACTGCTGCTGGCGCTGTTGGCGGTGCTGGCGCAATTGCTGATGGATGAGCCGGTGTCGCCAGCCTGGGTGCTGCCTTTGGCCGCTGCCGGCATCGGCTATATACTACCCAAGCGTCTGCTGGTACGGGCTGTGGCCCAGCGCCGGAATGCCCTGGCGCTGGAAGTGTCCAACGTATTGCCGCTGCTGCGCATCCTGTTCGAGGTGGGCATGACGGTCGAGCAGTCGCTGCGCACGCTGGCCACCGATGGCCGGCAGATCCTGCCGGAGCTGGCCAAGGAGCTTGAGTACGTCCTGGCCCGTGTCGATGGGGGTCTTGAACTGGGTGCCGAGCTGCACCGCGCAGCGGCACTGGTTGATGTGGACGAGGTCACCGATACCTTCGCGATTCTCGAGCAGCTCATTCATCAGGGCGGCGGCGCGATGGCTTCGCTGTTGTCGCTCAAGGAGCTGATCGATGATCGGCGCATGACGGCCCTGCAGGAGCTGGTGTCCAAGATGTCGGCGAAGATGTCTGTCGTGATGATCAGTTTTCTCTTTCCGGCTCTGCTGATGGTGCTGGCAGGTCCGGGTTTCATTGCAATTTTCAATGCCCTGGGGGAAATGGGATGAGGCGTGTGAGTGGTTTGCTGCTGGTCGTTGGAGCCTTGAGCGGATGTGCCGGCAATTCGCTGGAATCGCCCTGGCTGATCCAGCGCGAGATGTCCCAGCCACCGGCGTGCACGCCCCTGACCCGTGAGCAGGAGCTGGCCATCAACCTGTCACAGCAGATGCAGGAGGCGGGCAACCTGCATGCGGCCCTGGCCAATCTGGAGCGCCTGCCGCCGGAGCTGCCTGAGGCGCGGCTGCGCAAGGCACGGATCCTGCGGATACTGGGGCGCTCCGAAGCGCAGGCGCTGTATCAGGGGCTGCTGGGTACCTGCCTGCTGGCCGATGCACATCATGGTCTGGGGCAGCTGGCCGCCGGCGCCGGCCGCTATCCCGAGGCGGTCGAGCATCTCAAGCGGGCAGTGAGCCTGTCGCCGACCAACGATGCCATGCGCAATGATCTGGGCGTGGTCTATCTGAACCTGCGCCAGTTGCCGCAGGCGCGCTTCGAGCTGACCACCGCGCTGGAACTGAACGAGCGCGATGCGCGCCCGGCGGAGAACCTGCTCACGCTGCTCATCTATGAGAACCGCTGGACTGAAGCCAGCGCGCTGGTAACCCGTCGTCAGATGACACCGGCACAGTTCCGAGAGGCCGAGCAGCGTGCCCAGCAGATGCGCCGCGATGATCAGCAGGCCGCTGGACAGGCGCCGGCCGCACCTGCGCCTGCGCCGAAACCGGCTGCTCTGCCAGCACAGCCACAGCCACAGTCGCCTGCTGCAATGCCTGCACCGACGCCGGCCATGCCCCAGGCCGTGCCGGTACCTGCACGGCAGATCCAGCAGCCGGTGCGCACCCTGCAGCCGGCACCTGCACCGCAGAGTGTCCGTCCGGCGCTTCAGCCGCAGCCGTCAGCCGTGCTGCAGGCACCACGTCCTGCGCAGTCCGCCCCGCAGGTAGCACCCATGGTGCCGCGTCCGGCGCAGACGATCCCGCAGCCTGCACTGCCAGGCCAGGCCGGTGGGGTGCAGCGGGTGGCGCCTGCCGCGGCACGTCCGGTTGTGCCGATCACCCGTGTTCAACCGCAGCAAGCGCAGCCCAGTCCGGCTGGACGCTGAGTCATGTCATGGAGCGGCTCGCCTGAACGGGCGGGCCGCCACTCTGGAGAGGGAAGCAGCAAGATGATCAAGCGTATCTTCATTCTGGGCGCCCTGGCGCTGCCGGGTCTGGCCAGTGCCGCGAACGAGCCGCAGGGGCTGATTGCGGCCAATCCATCGAGTCAGGCCGAGACCTGGCTGCAGCTGCAGCGTGAGGGCACCCTGGCCTCACGTCAGGCCCAGCAGCTCACCCCGGCCGAGCGTGAGCGGGCCATGCAGCGCTGGCTGGACAGTTTCGAATACCCGATTCCCGAGGCCTTTGATCAGGAGGCCGCCGGCAGCATTGGCGAGTGAGCCTGCCCGTCACGGGCTGTGCGTCTGTGCCATGGCCAGCTGGGTGCGGTTGCGCATGCGGGTCAGGCGCAGGATCTGCGAGACATACAGCTTGACGGTGTTTTCCGTGATGCCGAGCTCGCAGGCGATCTGATAGTTGGTCATGCCGCGGGCCACCAGCCGGGCGACGGCCAGTTGCCTGGGGGAGAGCTGGGTCAGGTCACTGTCATCGCCTGCTCGTAGCACTGGCACGCTCGCCGCAGAGGGGCGATAGGGCGGCAGCAGTTCCTGCAGATCGCCTTGCAGTTCCTGCAGAGCCTTGCTCACATCCTGCAGACGCTGGCACAGCGAGAGGATGCGCTGACGCTGATCAAGGTCATCGACCAGTCGGGCGAGCGCAGCCAGCAGTGCCTCTTCATCGACCGGGCTGTCGAAGTAGTCGCAGAAGCCGGCGCGCATGGCATCGATGACCACACCGCGCTCAGCCCGGGCACTGTAAAGGATGGCCGCCTGGGGGCGGGTACTGCCGGTCTGCTGGCGCAGGTCGCGCAGCAGCCTGATCGCATCGAGCTGTGGCGGGTTGTGCTCGGCGAGCAGGATGTCGATTTCGCCATCCGCCAGATACTGCTCCAGTGCTGCTGCGGCGCTGTTGCAGCGCCGGCAGTGCAGGCCATGGCCGGTCAGAAACTGCTCCAGTTGCCCGGCATGCAGGTCGCAGCTGTCAACGATCAGCAGGGTATGGGTCATGGATGGCACTCCATTGCGCGAGGGGCTTCAGGGTAATGGCTTTTGTGAGGCATTGCAGGATTATCCATAGACGGATAGGGCACCCTGTCATGCAGGGAGCATAAAGGCTTCTGCCCGCATCCTGGGGCAGGAGCAGAGCGTGGGGCATGATCGGTTAAAGGTGTTATCTTCTCGGCGACGTTTCAGGGGTTCAGCCACAAGGCCAGCAGCAGGCCTGGGATCAGGAAGGGCGCGTAGGGCAGGCGCTGGCGCTGTGAGGGGGCAAAGAGTGCCAGGCGGTGCTGCAAGGCCCTGGGTAGCCGTGGCCAGAGCCGGGCGGCCAGCAGGCTCCAGCAGGCCATGCCGATGCCGGCGCCTGATACCGCCAGCAAGACATGCCAGTGGCTGCTGGAAAGTCCCAGCACCAGCAGCATCTTGACATCGCCGGCGCCCATGCGCCCCATCCAGTACCCTGGTGCACTGAGCAGCAAGCCCAGCAGCAGGCCGGTGATGGCCTGTGCGGGGCTGGCGCCGCTGACGCTGCTGTGTTGCAGCAGCAGGTGCAGAAGGGCGCCCAGGAGGCCGATGGCGACCAGCAGATTGGGGATGCGTCGCGAGCGTGCATCAAAGAGGGCGCAGGCGCAGGACCAGAACAATAGAACAGCAGCTGACATGGGGTGTCTCGGCGCGGTAGTGAAGCCACATGATAGTCAGCTGAGACGGCAGGTGAGGACGATGACTGCACACGATATGGAAAAGAGCACGCCACCACGCGCGCTGGCTGATGTTCCCGGGCAGGAGGCTGCATGAAGAATTGGCTCAGGCGCAACGAGTCGCCGGCAGGCGGGGCTGCGCAGGATCCGCAGCGTCCCGTGCTGCAGCAGGGGCTGTATCTTGAGCTCGATCTGCAGGGCATGGTGCGTCACTGCGGCGGTTCGCTGGCCGAGCTGCTGGTGCCTCACCGCGGGGATTTGCAGCACCTGCTGGCGGAGCCGGTATCCTGGTGTGCGGCGGATCTGCCGTTTCTTGAGGGGGATGTGCTCGAGCTTGCTCTGCGCCGCAAGGATGGCGACAACCTGTATCTGCGCGGCTGGCACAGCCGCCTGAATGACGGTTGGGCGATCCGGCTGCTGGATGTCAGTGATCAGGTGACCCAGCGGCAATCCCACGAACTGCGTCTGCGTATTCTGGCCTTTGCGGCAGGCATGGCCATGCGTCTGCGGGGGGCACGCCTGGGCGATCTGGAGTCGCTGAGCGCGGAATACCTGGAAGGGCTGGTACTGCGCCTGTCGCTGCCTGCCGTGGGCCTGTTGTTGCCCCGGGCGGGGGCGGGCGGCTGGCGGATCTATAGTCGCTTCGTGGTGCCCGGACCAACCCAGGTATTTCCCGACGAACTGTTGCTGGGCCAGCTGCTGTCGCGCCAGGTGGGCAGCCTGCCACGCAAGGCCGAGTTGCCCAATCTGGCCGCCACGACCAGCCATGCGGCGCAACTGCCGCTATGGCTGGTGCCCTATGAGGAGCGTGAGGGTGTCACCGCCTGGCTGGTCTGTCTGTGTGATGAGAGCTCCCGGCGCATGGAAGCCCTGACGGTCGATGACTGGCTGCAGCTGACTTCGGCGCTGGCGACCCCCGTGCTGCAGCACCTTCGCGACGCCTCGCGGCGCGAGGAGAATGCCCGCAACGGTCTCCTGCAGCGCATGCTGGGCGGTGGCTGGTGGGAATACCGTCCCCATGAGGATGACTGGCAGCTTGCACCAGCCCTGCAGGATGCTCTGGGGCTGGCTGATCAGCCGGCGGCGGCATGGCTGACGCTGCTGCATCCGGGCGATCAGGAGGCGTTTCGCCTGCATCTGCTTGAGTCGGCCAGTCATGCCCAGGGCTTCACCCAGGTCCTGCGTCTGCGTCAGGGCGCGGCGTGGCGCTGGTTCCGGGTCACCGTCGAGGTCTATGGGCGTGCCGAACGTCTGCGTCTGGTCGGCTTTGCCGTGGATATCGAGGATCTGCAGGGTGTGGCGGGGGGCGGTGATCAGGCGCTGGCCCCGCTGACGACGCTGGCCGATCAGGTGCCGGGCATTCTCTACACCCAGCGTTATGAGACCGGTGCGCTGCGTCCGACGTTCTACAGCACCGGGCTTGGGCGCCTGCTGGGCTGGAGCAGCGAGGAGTTGCGCGAGCACGGTGTGCTGTCGCTGGTGCATGCGGACGATCGCGAGCGCTACCTTGAGCGCAGTCGCCGTCTGCTGGTCGAGGGGCGGGTGACCGGGCAGTACCGTCTGCGCGACCGTTGGGGCCAGTACCGCTGGCTGTTGGATGAAGCCTGCCTGCGCCGGGATGATCTGGGGCAGCCTCAGGAAGTCTTCGGCGTCTGTCTTGAAAGCGATGGCGCGCAGCGCGAGCTGGAGCCGCTGCGCCAGAGCGAAGCCTATTACCGGGCGCTGATCGAGCAGGCGCCAGCACTGATCGGCCGTTGCGGCCCTGATCTTGCCCTCCACTATGCCAACCCGGCGGTGCGGGCCTTGCTGCAGAGAGTGGCGGCGGGTGGCCATCTGGATCTGCAGCATCTGCTGGGCGAGGCCCAGACGTCGGCGTGCCTGCAGCGCCTGCAGGCACTGCAGCCCTCTTGTCCGCTACTGGTCAGCGAGCTGTGGCTGCCCGGGCCTGAGGGCGACATGCAGAGCTGGCTTTGGGGTGAGCAGGGTCTGTTTGCCGCGGATGGCACCTTGCAGGAGGTACAGGTGCTGGCGCTGGAGCAGAGTGCATTGCAGGCCCTGCGCGCGCAGCAGCTGACGCAGACCCTGAAGGATCTGTCGGCCGATCTTGCCGCCGAGCTTGGCGAGCCGCTCGCCCGACTACAGGCCTGGCTGGCCGCCTGGCAGCTTGAGCCCGCGCTGGCCGGCGCGCCTGCGCCGAGTATCCTTGCGGACAATCTGCAGGTGCTGGCCCGTACTGTGGCGCGCATCGGTGGCTTCCTGCCGCCGGACGCGTCACAGGCAGGCAGTGCGGCGACCTGTCTGCTCGCACCGGTCATCGATCAGGCGATTGCGGCCGTGGCACAGACGCTGGTACAGCAGTCGGTAGCGCTTGAGGTCGATCTGCAGGCGATCGGCGCCGTGTCGTGCGACGCCTCCCGCCTGGAGCCGGTGCTCGTGCGTCTCTTGGAGCACCTGCGCGATGACCTGCTTGAGCGTCAGGCGCTGCGGCATGAGCCGCGCATGGGTATTCGCCTGCGCAGCGGATCGACGGCTGAGGGGACGTTCGTCGTCCTTGAAAACAACGCCGGTGCCCACGATCCGGCCTACCACGCCGCGCTGTTCGAGCCCTTTGCCGTGCAGAGCCCTGCCGCCGACGGCCTTGGGCTCTCCCTCGAGCAGGACAGTCTGCGCCGGCTGGGAGGCACGCTGGGATCGGATGAGGGGGAGGCGGGACTGCGCCTGACCTTGTGGCTGCCGGGCGTCTGAAGGGCAGGGAAGGCTCCCGTGACCTTGCGCCAAGGTCACGGGAGAGCGGTCATTCGCTGACGAACACCATGAATACGCCCTGCTGAGACGTCTTGCTGTAGATCAGCTTGTTGCCGCCACTGCTGGCCGGCAGGTAGCTGAGGGTGCAGGCGACGATGGCATTGCTGTAGCCGTGCTGCGCGACGCGGACATCGTCGATGCGCCCGCCATTCTGCAGGATCTTGGTCTTCACCATGTTGGCCAGGAAGCTGCACGCCTTGAGGGTGTCGGCATGCTCGGGCAGTGCGGCGATGCCATTACTGAGGGTCTGCAGCTGATTGCCGGGCACCCGTACGGTGCTGGAGTACAGCTGGGTCTTGCCGTCCCCGCCCACGCCGTTGAAGGTGTAGCCATTCTTGAGGATATAGGCCTCGGGATCGATGACCTGCTGCGCCTGGGCGGCCAGCGGAGTCAGTGCCATGCCGGCGAGCAAGGCCATGCCGGCCAGAGTGTTCAGAGCTGATCGTTCAACGCGCATGAAGTACCCATCGACATTAGGGAAGCGGCTGGGCGATATGCGCTGCCGCAGGATGAAGACACCCCGCCCGTGCAATCTGGCCCGCCCCATGGGCTAGGCCGGATGCACCCGGGCAGGGCACACCCCGTGCAGGGCGAGGTGCACCGCAGATTCTAACCTTGCTGCAGCGCGGATACTGCTGCCATTCGGCATGTACTGTGCCAATGCGGGCAGATCAGTGTGATGCAGGTCTCAAAGTGCACGGGCCCACAGATCATACTCATCGGCATCGGTGACCTGCACGCGGATCTTGTCGCCCGGCTGCAGGTCGCGGTCGCTGTCGATGTAGACGTTGCCGTCGATCTCCGGCGCGTCGGCGGCGGAGCGACCGATGGCGCCTTCCTCGTCCACCTCATCGATCAGCACCTCGATCTCCTGGCCGATCTTCAGCTGCAGGCGCGCGGCGCTGATCGCCTGCTGGTGGGCCATGAAGCGCTCCCAGCGCTCCTGCTTGACCTCGTCCGGCACCGGCTCAAGGCCCAGGTCATTGGCCGGAGCGCCCTCGACCGGCGAGTACTGGAAGCAGCCGACGCGGTCGAGCTGGGCTTCGGTGAGCCAGTCGAGCAGGTACTGGAAATCTTCTTCGGTCTCGCCGGGGAAGCCGACGATGAAGGTCGAACGGATAGTCAGCTGCGGGCAGATCTCGCGCCACTGCTTGATCCGCGCCAGGGTCTTGTCCTCGAAGGCCGGGCGCTTCATCGCCTTGAGCACCTTGGGGCTGGCGTGCTGGAAGGGGATATCCAGGTACGGCAGGATCTTGCCGGCGGCCATCAGCGGGATGACGTCGTCGACGTTGGGGTAGGGGTAGACGTAGTGCAGGCGCACCCACACGCCCATGCCGGAGAGCGCCTCGCACAGCT
>CAZFFB010000051.1:0-9804 GCA_964517735.1 uncultured Pseudomonas sp. | reverse complement strand
GAGCAACATCGAAGAACGCGTCAAGAAAATCGTCGCCGAGCAACTGGGCGTCAAAGAAGAAGAAGTTACCAACAGCGCTTCCTTCGTTGAAGACCTGGGCGCGGACTCCCTGGACACCGTCGAGCTGGTGATGGCTCTCGAAGAAGAATTCGAGACCGAAATCCCGGACGAGCAGGCCGAGAAGATCACTACCGTTCAGGAAGCCATCGATTACATCAATGCTCACGGTCAGCAGTAAGTAATCGTCGGTTTCGACAGCAAAAGCCGCACGTCCGTGACAAGACGTGCGGCTTTTCTTTGTATTCGAGGAAGACGTCGCCGCTGGCGTCATCCATTGCAGTGAAACAACATGAGGAAAGCGCTGTGTCGCGTAGACGCGTTGTGGTCACAGGTCTTGGCATGGTGTCGCCCCTGGGACCGGATGTAGCCTCCAGCTGGCAGGGCATCCTGGCCGGGCGCAGTGGTATCGGCCCGATCGAGCATATGGATGTATCGGCTTTCGCTACCCGCTTTGGGGGATCGGTGCAGGGCTTCAACGTCGAGGAGTATCTCCCCGTCAAGGAAGCCCGCAAGATGGATCTCTTCATCCAGTATGGCCTTGCGGCCAGCTTCCAGGCACTACGCGACTCGGGCATCGAGGTCAATAATAGCAACCGCGAGCGTATCGGCGTCGCCATGGGCTCGGGCATCGGTGGTCTGACTAATATCGAGAACAACGCCCGTTCGCTGTTCGACCAGGGGCCGCGGCGCATTTCGCCCTTTTTCGTCCCCGGGTCGATCATCAACATGATTTCCGGCTTCCTGTCGATCCATCTGGGCGCTCAGGGACCGAACTACGCCATCACCACCGCCTGCACCACCGGCACTCACAGCATCGGCATGGCCGCCCGCAACATTGCCTATGGTGAAGCGGATGTGATGATTGCCGGCGGTTCGGAAATGGCCACCTGCGGCCTTGGGCTGGGCGGCTTTGGCGCAGCGCGAGCGCTGTCGACGCGCAATGACGAACCGACCCGGGCCAGTCGCCCGTGGGATCGTGACCGCGATGGCTTTGTGCTGTCCGATGGTGCCGGCGCGCTGGTGCTCGAAGAGCTCGAACACGCCAGGGCGCGTGGTGCGAACATCTACGCCGAACTGGCAGGCTTTGGCATGAGCGGTGACGCCTATCACATGACTGCGCCGCCGGAGAATGGCGACGGTGCTGCCCGTTGCATGATCAATGCCCTGCGTGATGCGGGCATCAATCCCGAGCAGGTGCAGTACATCAATGCCCACGGTACATCGACCCCGGC
The DNA here is from genome assembly GCA_964517735.1 of uncultured Pseudomonas sp. Taxonomy (GTDB): domain Bacteria; phylum Pseudomonadota; class Gammaproteobacteria; order Pseudomonadales; family Pseudomonadaceae; genus Geopseudomonas. The sequence continues at coordinate 8,512 of CAZFFB010000051.1, read as the reverse complement.
AGGCGATGTGGCCGAGGCGGCCGCGCTCAAGCGGGTATTTGGCGAGCATGCCGGGCGTCTGGCGGTCAGCTCGACCAAATCGATGACCGGTCACCTGCTCGGTGCGGCCGGTGCGGTGGAGGCGATCTTCAGCATCCTCGCCCTGCGCGATCAGGTGGCTCCGCCGACCATCAACCTCGACAACCCCAGCGAGGGCTGCGATCTCAACTTCGTGCCCCATGTGGCGCAGGCCATGCCGATCGAGGTGGCCGTCTCCAACTCCTTCGGCTTTGGCGGCACCAATGGCACCCTGGTGCTGCGCCGCTTCACCGGCTGATGCAGGCCTGGGTCGACGGCCAGCCGGCACAGCAGATCCCGCTGAGCGATCGTGGGCTGGCTTATGGCGATGGTCTGTTTGAGACCATCGCTGTGCGTGCCGGGCGCATGCCGCTGCTGGAGCGGCACCTGGCTCGTCTGGCCGAGGGTTGCCGGCGTCTGGCCTTGCCGCTCGAGCCTGGGCTTGTCCAGGATGAGCTGCAGCGTTTCGCCGCCGAACTGGGGCAGGGCGTTGCCAAGCTGATCATCACCCGTGGTGACGGGCTGCGGGGTTACGGTGCCCCGCAGCCCACCCAGTGCCGGCGCATTCTCACCGGCAATCCGCTGCCGGCCTATCCGTCAGCGCACCGCCAGCAAGGCATCGCCCTTTATCCCTGTCGGACTCGACTGGCCCGTCAGCCACTGTTGGCCGGCCTCAAGCACCTCAACCGTCTTGAACAGGTCCTGGCCCGCAGCGAGTGGCAGGATGTCCGCTACGCGGAAGGCCTGATGCGCGATACCCGCGGCCTGCTGATCGAGGGAGTCTTCAGCAACCTGTTTCTGGTGCGCGGCGCCGTGCTGCAGACGCCAGACTTGCAGCGCTGTGGCGTCGCCGGCACCCTGCGTGCCGAGCTGTTAGCCCGGGCGCAGGCTGCGGGTATCACGCTGCAGGTGAGGGATCTGTCCCTCCAGGATCTGCGCGCCGCTGACGAGGTGTTCATGTGCAACAGCCTTTATGGCATCTGGCCGGTGGTCGCCTGGCGGGCACAGCGCTGGGAGGTCGGCCCGCTGACCCGTACACTTCAGGCCCTGATTGCCGATCTGCTGGATGAACCTGCGTGAAACGTATGCTGATTGCCCTGTTGCTGGGCATCCTGTTGTCGAGCGGGCTGGGTCTGCTGCTGGCCAGCTGGCGCCTGCAGAGCGCCCTCGAGCAGCCGCTGACGCTTGAGAGCGAGCGCCTGCTCGAGGTGCCCGCAGGCGCCACCCCCAACCGCCTGCTGGATACGCTGGAGGCGCAGGGGGTGCTCAGGCACGCCCTGTGGCTGCGGCTGTACGGGCGTTTCGCCCTGGACAGCCCCGCGCTGCATGCCGGCGAGTATCGTCTGCTGCCCGGGCCGCAGGCCGCTGATCTGCTGACGCTGTGGCAGCGCGGTGAGGTCGTGCAGTACAGCCTGACGCTGGTGGAAGGCTGGAATTTTCGCCAGCTGCGCGCTGCATTGGCCAGCGAGCCGCGCCTGCAGCAGACGCTGGCGGGTGTCGACGATGGCACACTGATGGAGCGCCTGGGGCTGCCGGGCGAGCACCCTGAGGGGCGATTCTTCCCGGATACCTACCGCTTCGTCCCCGGCATGCGGGATATCGATCTGCTGCGCCAGGCCCATGAGCGTCTTGAGCAGGTGCTGGCGGAGGAGTGGTCACGGCGCGCGGCAGATCTGCCCTACCGCACACCCTACCAGGCGCTGATCATGGCCTCGCTGATCGAGAAGGAGACCGGCGTTGCCTACGAGCGAGCGCAGATTGCCGGGGTGTTCATCCGCCGCCTGCGTCTTGGCATGTTGCTGCAGACCGATCCGACCGTGATCTACGGCATGGGCGAGCGGTTCAGCGGCAAGCTGACCCGCGCTGACCTGCGCACCCCAACGCCCTACAACACCTACACCAACCCGGGATTGCCTCCCACACCGATCGCCATGGTCGGCCGCGAGGCGATCCGGGCGGCGCTGGCGCCTGCCGAGGGTGACACGCTGTACTTCGTGGCCCGTGGTGATGGCTCCCATGTGTTCTCCCGCACCCTGGCCGAGCACAACCGTGCAGTGCGTGCCTATCAGCTCAACCGCCGCGCCGACTACCGCTCAAGTCCTGCGCCCGTGACAGAGGAGGCCGCACGATGAGTGGGCTGTTCATCACCCTCGAGGGGCCGGAGGGTGCCGGCAAGAGTACCAACCGCGAGTATCTGGCCGGGCGCCTGCGCGCTGCCGGCTGTGAGGTGCTGCTGACCCGTGAGCCGGGCGGCACGCCGCTGGCCGAGCAGATCCGCGAACTGCTGCTCTCGCCCAGCACCGAGCCGATGGCGGTCGACACTGAACTGTTGCTGGTGTTTGCCGCCCGCGCCCAGCATCTGGCACAGGTGATCCGCCCGGCGCTGGCTGCCGGGCAGATTGTTCTCTGCGATCGCTTTACCGATGCCACCTACGCCTACCAGGGCGGCGGGCGTGGTGTTGCGCTGGAGCGGATCGCCCTGCTTGAGCACTTCGTGCAGGGGGATCTGCGCCCTGACCTGACGCTGGTGTTCGATCTGCCGGTGGAAATCGGCCTGGCCCGCGCCGCGGCCCGTGGCCGGCTCGATCGCTTCGAGCAGGAGGCGCAGGCCTTCTTCGAGGCGGTGCGTCACGCCTACCTGGCCCGCGCTGCTCAAGCGCCGCAGCGTTACCGCTGCCTGGATGCGGCCCAGCCCCTGGCTGCGGTCCAGGCGCAGCTCGATGCCCTGCTGCCGGAGCTTCTGGAGCGCTGGCATGCCTGAGCCGCTGCATCCCTGGCTGCAGCCCCTGTGGCAGTCCCTGGTGCGCCGCCGCCAGCATGCCCATGCCTATCTGCTGCAGGGGATGCCCGGCATCGGCAAGCGCGATCTGGCCAGCCGGCTGGGTGCTTGGCTGCTGTGCCGTGCCCCGCAACCCGAGGGCGCCTGCGGGGAGTGCAAGTCCTGCCTGCTGCTGCGCGCCGGCAGTCATCCGGATGTCTTCGAGGTGTCTCCCGAGGAGCCCGACAAACCGATCCGCGTCGATCAGGTCCGTGAGCTGGTCGAGTTCATCAGTCGCACTGCACAGCTGGGCGGACGCAAGCTGGTGCGGCTGGCGCCGGCCGAGGCGATGAACCTCAACGCCGCCAATGCCCTGCTGAAAAGCCTCGAGGAGCCCTCGGGCGATACGGTGCTGCTGCTGGTCAGTCATCAGCCCAGCCGCCTGCTGGCTACCATCCGCAGTCGTTGCCAGATGCTGAGCTGTCCGCCGCCGACCACGGCGCAGGCGCTGGACTGGCTGACTGTGCATCTGCCGGCCCTTGCTGACGATCAGTGCCGGCAATTGCTGGCGCTGGCGGGCGGTGCGCCTTTGCGCGCGCTGGAGCTGCAGGGCGCCGGGGTGATCGAGCAGCGCCTGCAGGTTGAGGAGGACATCAAGCGCCTGCTCAAGCAGCAGGCTGCTCCCAGCGAGCTGGCCGAGCGCTGGAAAGCCATCCCGCTGCCGCTGCTGCTGGAATGGTTCTGCCAGTGGGCGTTGCAGGTACTGCGGGTCCAGCTGGCGGGCAGTCAGGCGGCGCCCGAGGATGGCATGACCAGGGTCATCGGCTATCTGGCCGAACGGGCCACGCTGCCTGAATTGCTGGCCCTGCAGGACTGGCTGCTGGCCGAGCGGCAGAAGCTTCTGGGCAAGGCCAACCTGAACCAGACCCTGCTGCTTGAGGCGCTGCTGGTGCGATGGGCAAGCCTGCTGCCGGCACGCTAGAATCGCCGCCCGGCGCTGGCCGGTGCCTTTCATCTGCTTACTGTCTGGGGTTGTCGCTTCGATGATGCTTGTAGATTCCCACTGCCACCTCGATCGCCTGGATCTGGCCGCCTATCAGGGCAGCCTTGATGGGGCGCTGGAGGCGGCCCGTCAGCGTGGTGTCGGCCGCTTCCTGTGTATCGGCATCAGTGCTGACAACGCGGCCGCGGTACGCGAGCTGGCGCACCGTCATGCTGACGTCTACTGCTCGGTCGGCGTACACCCGCTGGATGTCGGGCCGGATGATGCGCCGCTGCTCGACTGGCTGCTGGGTGCGCTGGATGATCCGCGGGTGGTGGCGATCGGTGAGACGGGGCTGGACTACCACTACCAGTCCGCCGAGGCCTGCGGCGCCCTGCAGCAGGCCAGCTTCAGGCTGCATCTTGAGGCCTCGCGCCAGACCGGCAAGCCGGTGATCGTGCACACGCGCGAGGCCCGGGCCGACACGCTGGCGCTGCTGCGCGAAGCTGATCTGCCACAGGCCGGCGTGCTGCACTGTTTCACCGAAGACTGGGAGATGGCCCGCGCGGCGCTGGATCTGGGTTACTACATCTCGCTGTCGGGCATCGTCACCTTCCGCAATGCCGAGTCGCTGCGGGAGGTCGCGCGCCGGGTACCGGCCGATCGCCTGCTGATCGAGACCGACGCCCCCTATCTGGCACCGGTGCCGCACCGGGGTCGGCCGAATCTTCCGGAGTATGTGCGGGATGTGGCGGAGTTTCTCGCCACGCTGCGTGGCGTAGCGCTGGAAACCCTGGCCGAGCAGACCACCGCCAACTTCCAGCGCCTGTTCCCGCTGGCGGTCTGAGCTGTCGGCCAGAGGCCGGCATCTTCAGCCATCGTGCAGCAGGCGCAGGGTGCTCTCCAGCACCGCCTCTTCGGTGTAGAAGTGCGGTGACAGGCGGATGCCGCCGCCGCGCAGTGCGCACACCACCTGATGGGCGCGCAGGTGCTCGAACAGCGCGGCCATGTCGTGCCCGTCCAGGGTAAAGGTGAGGATCCCGGCCCGGCGCTCTGCCGCCGCCGGGCTGAGCAGCCGCACCCCAGGACGGCTGGCCAGGCCCGCCTGCAGATGGTCGATACACGCCTCGATGCGCGCAGCGACCACCGGCAGGCTGACCTCCTCAAGCAGCGACAGGCTGGCTTCCAGCGCCATCGCGCCGAGCATGTTCGGGCTGCCGCACTCAAAGCGCCGCGCGCTGCGGGCAGGCTGCCAGTCGCGACGATCGTACTGCCCGACGGCTTCGAGCATGTGCCAGCCGTATTCATGCAGCATCAGCTGCTCGCGCAGATCAGCTCGGCAGTAGAACACGCCAAGGCCTTCCGGGCCGAGCAGCCACTTGTGGCCATCGGCCATGGCAAAGGCACAGCCGCTGGCCTGTACGTCGAAGGGCTGTGCGCCCAGCTGCTGTATGGCATCCACGCACAACAGCACGCCCCGTTGCCGGCAGCCCTGTCCCAGCTGTAACAGATCAAGGCGCAGGCCGCTGGCGTACTGTACCGCGCTGATTGACAGCAGGCGGGTACGTGGCGTGCAGGCGGCCAGCAGCGCCGCCTCCGGCGCCTCACCCTGCAGGCTGACCTCGATCACATCGACGCCCCTTGGCGCCAGGGCCTCCCAGACGATGCGGTTGGAGGGGAACTCCTCATCGCTGATCACCACCTGATCACCCGGTCGCCAGTCGAGGCCGAAGGCAACGAAGGACAGCGCCTCGGAGGTGTTCTTGACCAGCGCGATATCCTCGCTCGAGGGCGCGTTGAGCAGGCGTGCCAGGCGCTGGCGCAGGCGGCTCTCGATGCCGAGCCACTGCGGATAGTCCCGTGCGCCAAGGGTCATGTTCTGTGCGGCGAACTGCTGCACGGCAACGCAGGCACGCCGTGGCCAGGGCGCCACGGCGGCATGGTTGAGATAGAGCAGGCCGTCTTGCTGGGGAAACTCGTCATGCCAGGGATTCATCGCGCTACTCCTGTGGGCGGGGGCTTTGCGGCATGATAGCCCGGTTGCCGCACAGAACCTGCGGCCGGGCTGAGCGGAGAACCTTCGGATGGCTGAAGAAAAGGGCGCAGTACTGCAGCAACTGGCCACCCAGGCCGTACAGGCGGCCACGACCGACTGGAACCCGCCGTTCTGCGGCGAAATCGACCTGCATATCCGGCGTGACGGACGCTGGTGGTATCAGGGGACGCCGATCGAGCGGTCGGCGCTGGTACGCCTGTTCGCCAGCGTGCTGCGCCGCGAGGGGGAGGGCTATTTTCTGGTCACGCCGGTGGAGAAGGTCGGCATCCGCGTCGATGATGCCCCCTTTGTCGCCATTGATCTGCAGGTCGAGGGCGAGGGGATGGCCCAGTGCCTCTGCTTCACCACCCAGATCGGCGACCGGGTGATGGCCGGTGCCGAGCATCCGCTGCGCTTTGTCACGCATCCGAAGACCGGCGAGCCCTCGCCCTATGTGCTGATTCGCAGCGGGCTCGAGGCGCTGATCCACCGTAACCTGTTCTACCAGCTGGTCGAGCTGGCGGTGCCGGGCGAGGTGGCGGGTCGCACCTGGCATGGGGTGTGGAGTGGCGGGGTATTCTTCCCCATCGCGGCTGCCGATTGAGGCGCAGACAGCAAGGGCGCCCGCAGGCGCCCTTGTGTTCACTCACATGTTCGGATAGTTCGGCCCGCCACTGCCTTCCGGCGCGACCCAGGTGATGTTCTGCGCCGGGTCCTTGATGTCGCAGGTCTTGCAGTGCACGCAGTTCTGCGCGTTGATCTGAAACTTCTTCTCGCCGCTCTCTTGGGTGACGATCTCGTAGACGCCGGCCGGGCAGTAGCGCTGTGCCGGCTCGTCATACAGCGGCAGGTTCCTGGCCAGCGGGATCGAGGTATCGGCCAGCTTCAGATGGCAGGGCTGCTCCTCTTCGTGGTTGGTGTTGGAGAGGAACACCGAAGAGAGCTTGTCAAAGCTCAGCGTGCCGTTCGGCTTGGGGTAGTCGATCTTCGCGCAGGCCGCAGCGGGCTTCAGGCAGGCGTGGTCGGGGGTAGTGTCGCGCAGGGTGAACGGCAGCTTGCCGCCAAACAGGTTCTGGTCGACGAAGTTGAACGCCCCGCCCAGCAGGGTGCCGAACTTGTGGATTGCCGGGCCGAAGTTGCGGCTGCGCTGCAGTTCGTCATACAGCCAGCTGGCCTCGAAGGCCTTGACGTAGTTGTTCAGCTCGTCACCCCCTTCGCGGCCGGCGGCCAGTGCCTCGACGATCGCCTCGGCGGCCAGCATCCCGGATTTCATCGCGGTGTGACTGCCCTTGATCTTGGCGAAGTTCAGGGTGCCTGCATCGCAGCCGATCAGTGCGCCGCCGGGGAACACCATCCTGGGCAGCGAGTTCAGGCCACCCTTGCAGATGGCGCGGGCACCGTAGGCGATGCGCTTGCCGCCCTGCAGATAGCGGGCGATGGTCGGATGATGCTTGTAGCGCTGGAATTCGTCGAACGGCGAGAGGTGCGGGTTGCTGTAGGACAGATCGACGATCAGACCGACCACCACCTGGTTGTTCTCCAGGTGATAGAGGAAGGAGCCGCCGGTGTTGTCTTTGCCGGTGATATCCAGCGGCCAGCCGGCGGTGTGCACCACAAGGCCTGGCTCGTGGCGGGCCGGGTCGATTTCCCACAGCTCCTTGATGCCGATGCCGTAGTGCTGAGGGTCGGCATCACGGTCGAGCTTGAAGCGCTGGATCAGCTGCTTGCCGATATGGCCACGGCAGCCTTCGGCAAACAGGGTGTACTTGCCACGCAGTTCCATGCCCGGGGTATACAGACCTGCCTTGGGCTGACCCTCACGATCGACCCCCAGATCGCCAGTCACGATGCCGCGCACCACGCCCGACTCATCGATCAGCGCTTCCTGGGCACTAAAGCCTGGGTAGATCTCGACACCCAGGTTTTCAGCCTGCTGAGCCAGCCAGCGGCACAGGTTACCCAGCGAGATGATGTAGTTGCCCTGGTTGTGCATGGTGCGGGGCACCAGGGCATCAGGGATGCGCTGCGCGGCCTCGGCATTCTTCAGAAGATAGATGTCATCGCGGGTGACCGGGGTGTTGAGCGGTGCGCCGAGCGATTTCCAGTCCGGGAACAGCTCATTGAGCGCGCGCGGCTCGAAGACCGCGCCGGAGAGGATGTGGGCACCGACTTCGGAGCCTTTCTCGACCACACAGACGCTGAGCTCCTGACCACGCTCGGCGGCTTTCTGCTTCAGTCGGCACGCGGCAGACAGGCCGGCCGGACCGGCTCCGACGATAACCACGTCGAATTCCATGTATTCGCGTTCCACACATTCTCTCCTGTTCAGGATAATTCGGACTGTACCCATGACGGCCAGACATGCGGCAGCAGGGTGCAGGAGGGCAGTCCGGCAGCGAGCCGGGCTTCTGGCAAGGCGCGCATTTTAAGGCTTCGCTGGCGCGCAGTGGAAGGTTTGTCGTATTGACCGGGTAGGGGGATGGCGGCAACATACTGCGTTTTTTGCGGGTTGCGACTGTCTGCCAGCCCGCAGCGGGCCGGGCGCCGTCCAGTCAGGCAGTGCCTGGCGATGGCCTGATCAACTCAGCGGAGAACACGGGGAATCCATGAAGATTCTGGTAGCTGTCAAACGAGTGGTCGACTACAACGTCAAGGTCCGCGTCAAGGCGGACAACAGCGG
>CAZFFB010000050.1:0-9861 GCA_964517735.1 uncultured Pseudomonas sp. | reverse complement strand
AGTACACCACCGCCGCCGACAGCGTGGCGCGCCGCTCCTGCCAGAGCGCGCTGTTCCACATTGCCGAGGCGCTGGTGCGCTGGATCGCGCCGATCCTCGCCTTCACCGCCGAGGAGATCTGGCAGTACCTGCCGGGCGAGCGCAATGAATCGGTGATGCTCAACACCTGGTATGAGGGGCTGTTCGAGCTGGATGCCGCCGAGCCGCTGGGCCGTGCCTTCTGGAGCGAGGTGATGGCGGTCAAGGCCGCGGTCAACAAGGAGCTGGAAAACCAGCGCGCCGCCAAGACCCTGGGCGGCAGCCTGCAGGCCGAGCTGACCCTGTATGCCGAGCCGGCCCTGGCCGCCAGGCTGGCCCAGCTGGGCGATGAGCTGCGCTTTGTGATGATCACCTCCGCCGCCCGCCTCGCCCCGCTGGCCGATGCGCCAGCCGATGCGGTGGACAGCGAGCTGCCGGGCCTCAAGCTGCAGGTGGTCAAGTCCGGGCACGCCAAGTGTGCGCGCTGCTGGCACCTGCGCGAGGATGTCGGCCAGCACAGCGCCCATCCCGAGCTGTGCGGCCGCTGCGTGGACAACGTCGCAGGTGACGGCGAGGTGCGTCGTTATGCCTGATCCCTCCACCGACCGCTGCGGTGAGGCCTGCTCATGAACCGGCAGACGTCTGCCCTGCCCTGGTTGTGGCTGAGCGCCCTGGTGCTGATCCTCGATCAGGCCAGCAAGCTGTACTTCGAGGGCTGGCTCAGCCTCTACCAGCAGGTGGAGGTGATTCCTGGCTACTTCGCCTGGACGCTGACCTACAACACGGGCGCCGCCTTCAGCTTCCTCGCCGATCACGGCGGCTGGCAGCGCTGGTTCTTTGCCCTGGTGGCGGTCGTGGTCAGCGCGGTGCTGCTGGTCTGGCTCAAGCGCCTGCCACGCCGCGGGCAGAGCTGGCTGGCACTGGGCCTGGCCCTGGTGCTGGGCGGCGCTCTGGGCAACCTGCTCGATCGCATGGTCTATGGCCATGTGGTCGACTTCATCCTGGTCCACTGGCAGCATCGCTGGTACTTCCCGGCCTTCAACATCGCCGACTGCGCGATCAGTGTCGGTGCGCTGCTGCTGGCCGTGGACATGTTCAAATCCGAAAAAACCGAGCAAAGCGGAGCGCGCAATGACTGAAGTACAGCGTATCGGTCCCGATCGTCAGGTAACCCTGCACTTTGCCATCAAGCTGGAATCGGGCGAGGTGGTGGACAGCACCGAAGGCAAGTCGCCGGCCACCTTCACCGTCGGTGACGGCAACCTGCTGCCAGGCTTTGAGCAGGCGCTGTACGGCCTGAAGCCGGGTGACAAGCGTGCACTGACCATTGCCCCCGAACAGGGCTTCGGCCAGCCCAATCCGCAGAACGTGCAGCAGATGCCGCGTGGCAACTTCGAGGGCATGGAGCTTTCCGAGGGCCTGCTGATCATCTTCAATGATGCCGCCAATACCGAGCTGCCCGGCGTGGTCAAGGCGTTCGACGAGGCTCAGGTGACCATCGACTTCAACCACCCGCTGGCCGGCAAGCTGCTGACCTTCGAGGTGGAAATCGTCGACGTCCAGCCAGCCTGAGTCCGTTGCAGGGCGGGTCAGGCCGCAGGCCGCAACCCGCCAACCAGGCCGCAGGCCTGGCCTGCGCCTTCCTGGAACACCCCGCCCGCCGAGACCTGCCATGCACATCACCCTCGCCAATCCCCGCGGTTTCTGCGCGGGCGTCGATCGCGCCATCGAGATCGTCAACCGCGCCCTTGAGGTATTCGGGCCGCCGATCCACGTCCGCCATGAAGTGGTGCACAACAAGTTCGTCGTCGAGGACCTGCGCCAGCGTGGGGCGGTCTTCGTCGAGGAGCTCGATCAGGTGCCCGACCACAGCATCGTCATCTTCAGTGCCCACGGCGTGTCGCTGGCGGTGCGCGAGGAAGCCGAGCGGCGCGGCCTCAAGGTGTTCGATGCCACCTGCCCGCTGGTCACCAAGGTACATCTGGAAGTCGCCCGCTATAGCCAGGAAGGCCGGGAGTGCATCCTCATTGGCCACGCCGGTCACCCGGAGGTCGAGGGCACCATGGGCCAGTACCACACCGGCAATGGCGGGGCCATCTACCTGGTCGAGGACGAGGCGGACGTCGAACGCCTTGCCGTGCGCAACCCCGCGGCGCTGTCCTATGTGACCCAGACCACCCTGTCGATGGATGACACCGCAAGGGTCATTGATGCCCTGCGCGCACGCTTTCCGGCCATCCAGGGCCCGCGCAAGAGCGACATCTGTTACGCCACCCAGAACCGTCAGGACGCGGTCAAGCAGCTGGCCGAAGGCTGTGAGCTGCTGCTGGTGGTCGGCAGCCCGAACAGCTCCAATTCCAATCGCCTGCGCGAACTGGCCGAGCGCATGGGCTGTCGCGCCTACCTGATCGATGGCGCCGAGGATCTGCAGCGCAGCTGGCTGACCGATGTGCAGCGCATTGGCATCACCGCCGGCGCCTCGGCCCCTGAGGTGCTGGTGCAGGCGGTGATCCGCCAGCTGCGCGACTGGGGGGCGGGCGATGTGCAGGAGCTGGCCGGCCGCGAGGAAAACATCACCTTCTCGATGCCGCGCGAACTGCGCCTGATTGCCCACGACTGAGCCTCAGCAGTGGCCCACCTCGCCCTGCTCGCTGCGCAGGCGGCCACTGGCACTGATCACCAGCCGGCGGACCGCTTGCCGGCCACTGGCATGACAGAGGGTCAGGGTCCCGGCCTGAAAGCTACCGCCCAGCAGCTCCGCACCGCCATGGGGCATGAAGCGCACATAGCGACTGACGGGCCCGTTGCCCTGCAGAGACATCCCGCGCAGCGCCGCGCTGTTGCCCAGCTGCCGCTCGCCGGCATCCAGGCGGCCATTGTGGTTGTGATCGACGAACATCACCCAGCCCGCCTGCCAGCCCTCGATATGGGCCTCCAGCAGCACCGGCACTCCTGCAGCAACCGCCGCATAGCGGGCCCGCTGCAGGTCTTGCTGCAGCTGCAGGAAGGCGCTGTACATCTGCTGGGTATGCCAGAGGTGCTGCAGGCGCGGCGCGCCAAACGTCACCAGTACGCTCAGCACCGCCAGCACCAGCAGCGCCTCGAGCAGGGTAAAGCCACGGCAACCACCATATTCAGGCATGCAAGGCCTCCCTTCGGGGTTCTTGGCGTCTGAGACAGACTAGCCACTCCCCGCCAGACGCCCAGCGGCAGCGCCAGACAACGCACCAAACTGCGACCTGCATCGCGCCAGGTTGTACGACCACTGCCCGCTTGCGCGTGTTCGGCACAGGCACACTGTGCCGACCGATGGAATGTTTGCCGGGAGGGCAGGCCGCGATGCTGCAGCGGATGGATGGTTTCACCCTGATCGAACTGGTCGTGGTCCTGACCGTGATCAGCCTGCTGGCCACCCTCGGCTGGCCAAGCTATCAGGAGCACCGCGTGCGCAGCCAGCGCCTCTCCGCCCAGGCGCAGATGCTGGAAATCGCCAGTCGCCAGCAGCACTTTCTCCTCACCCAGCATCGCTATGCCTCCTCGCAGCAGCTGGAAGACAGTGGCTATCAGCTGAGCGAGGAGCTGCAGCAGCTCTACAGCTACAACCTGACCCTGAGCAGCGCGCCACCCGCCTACACGCTGCACTTCATGCCGCATCCTGGCAGCGCGCAATTTGCCGATGGCCCGCTGAGCCTGGACAGTGATGGCCGCCGTGCCCCGCTCGACAAGTGGTAGGCCCCGCCACCGTGAATACGGCGTGGCCCTGCTGGAGCTGCTGGTAGCGAGCACCCTGATGGCGCTGAGCGTGGTGGGACTGGCACTGCTGCAAGCCCATGCCCGCCAGGCCGAACTGGACGCCCGCCAGCAGGCTCGCGCCCTGCGCCTGCTGGAGGACATCCAGCAGCGCCTGCAGGGCAGCGACCGCGCACCGAGCGCCTACCTCACGCCTGCCGGGGGGCTTGGACAAGGCGACTGCCCGGCCGCGGGCCACAGCAGCGCCACACGCGACCTCCATGACTGGTGCCAGCAGCTGCAGGGCCATGATGTACAGCAGCATGACGAAGGACGCTGGCAGGCGATCGGCAGCCTCAGCGGCGCGCGCGGCTGCATCGAGCACCTGTCAGGAGGCGACTACCGGATCAGCGTGGCCTGGCAGGGTCTGCTGGCCCTGCAGGCACCGCCCGGCAGCCTGACCTGCGGCGCGGGCCAGTACGATCAGCCCGCCCGCTGCAGCGCCGATCGTTGCCGGCGGGTGGTCAGCCGCCGCGTGCGGGTGCAGCCATGAAGCGCCCGCTGCCGCCGCCCATTCGCCAGCGCGGCCTCAGCCTGCTGGAGCTGCTGATCGCCACGGCCCTTGGCCTGCTGCTCGGCGCTGCAGCCCTGCAGCTGCTGCTGGAAGTGCGGCGCAGTCAGGCCAGCCTGGAGCGGGCGTCACTGGCCAGCGAAAGTGCCCGCTTTGCCCTGCACAGCCTGGCGCATGACGCCCGGCGTGCCGGCTTCTGGGCAGGGCTGCTCCCAGGCCATGATGACGCCCTCACCCACCGACTCTCTGCCGGTGATCCGCTGCACCTCCAGCCACCCTCCGCCTGCCTGGCCTTCGCCCACTGGTCAGCAACTGAGCGGGACAATCGCCTGCGCATGCCGCTGCAAAGCTTTGCCGCCGTGCCGGCCGGCTGCGAATCCCTGCTGCGCCAGCACAAGGCCGGCAGCGACATTCTGCTGATGCGCTATGCCGAAGCGCAGCCCAGCAGCCGCATCGGCAATGCGCGCCTGCACCTGCAGGTGGCGTTCTGCCACCGGCAGGCAGCCGGCAGTTACTGGCTCGGCGCCGAGGGTTTCGAGGGCCTGCAGCGCGACTGTCAGAGCCCTGCGCCGCTGCACCGCTACATCGAACGGCTGTACTTCATTCGTCAGGACCACACCCTGATGCGTGCCGAGCGGATCGGCAATGACAGCAGCGAATGGAACCTGCAGCCGCTGGTTGATGGCATCGAGCATCTGGTGGTCGAGCTGGGCATCGACCAGCCGTCTGCCGCAGGCCGCTTCATCCGCTGCCCGGCCACAGGCTGCAGCGCGCCACAGCTGCTGGACAGCGTGGCGGTGCGCCTGCATGTGCTGTCCCGCGCGCCCCAGAGCGAACCGCTGGTGGCGCCCGCACGCCGCGACCGGCTGGGCGAGTCCTGGTACGAGCTCGCGGCGACCTCGCGGATGCACCTGCGCGAACGCTATAGCCTGACCCTGCAGCTACCCCATGTCGCCACACGGCGGCATCGCCCGTGAAGGCCCGCCAGCAGCGCGGCGCCTTGCTGCTGCTGATCCTGCCACTGCTGCCGGTGATGGCACTGGCCGTGAGCGCAAGCCTGCGCACCAGCGATACCCAGACCCGCATCATCCATCACCAGCAGCAGCGCCAGCAGGCAGAAAGTGCCGCCTGGCTGGCCCTGCATGAGCAGATGGCCAGTGACTGGCCAGGCCAGCCGGCGCGCCTGCTCGCGCTGGATCTGGATAGCGATGGCCAGCCTGATCACCGGGTGAGCCTGGCCGCCCCGCTCTGCCTGCGTGCCGACCCTTACCCGGACAGTGCTGACGCCCTGATCATTGGCGACGATGCCGTTGACGCCAGCGACGCCCGTAGCGCCACGCCCGACCGCGACCCGCCCGTACCTGCCGGCACGTACTGGCTGACCCTGTGGCGCCTGCAGGCCAGTGCCCATGACCCGCACCAGCAGGCCCTGGGCGAAGCGCAGCTGATCGTGCGCCGCCGGCTGCCGGGCGACGCTCGCCAGCGGCTGTGCCCGCTGCCGGGCGATGCCGCACCCGCGGCCACATGGCAGGCGACCGACACGCCGACAAGCGCGCTAGACTCTGCACCCCCCTGAGCCGATTCCCTGCAGAGGTCTGTCCATGCGCAATATCCTTATCGTCGGTGGCGGTGCCATCGGCCTGCAGTCTGCCCGCCTGCTGGCCCGCGCCGGCTGCCGGGTTACCCTGGTCGAGCGCGGTGCGCTGGGCAGCGAATCCTCCTGGGCCGGTGGCGGCATCGTCTCGCCGCTCTACCCGTGGCGCTACAGCCAGGCGGTCACCGCGCTGGCCCACTGGTCGCAGAACTACTACCCAAGGCTGGGCGAGCAGCTGATCGAGGAAGGCGGCATCGATCCCGAGGTGCAGGTCACCGGCCTGTACTGGCTGGATCTGGACGATGAAGCCCAGGCGCTGGCGTGGGCGGCGCGACAGGAGCGCCCGCTGCAGCGCGTACCGATCGAGCAGGTTGCCCGGCGCCTGCCGGCCCTGGGCGCAGGCTTTGGCCGCGCCCTGCACATGGCCGATGTGGCCAACGTGCGCAATCCGCGGCTGATCAAGGCCCTGCAGGCTGCCCTGCAGCGCCTTGATAATGTGCAGCTGCACGCGCACTGCCCGGTCGAGGATTTCCTTCACGAGCAGGGGCGGATCGTTGGGGTGCGCACCCCGCGTGGCGAGCTGCGTGCCGATGCCGTGGTGATCGCGGCCGGCGCCTGGAGCGGCGAACTGCTGGCCCGTCTGGGCGTGAGGCTGCCGGTGGAGCCGGTCAAGGGCCAGATGATCCTGTTCAAGTGTGCCGAGGACTTTCTGCCGGCCATGGTGCTGGCCGGCGGACGCTACGCCATTCCGCGCCGCGATGGTCATGTGCTGGTCGGCAGCACTCTCGAGCATGCCGGCTTTGACAAGACGCCGACCCGTGCTGCGCTGGACAGCCTGCACGCCTCGGCAGCCACCCTGCTGCCGGCCCTGGGCCGTGCCGAGGTGGTCGGTCACTGGGCCGGCCTGCGACCGGGCTCGCCCGAGGGCATCCCCTTCATTGGCCCCGTGCCCAGCCATCCGGGGCTGTGGCTGAACTGCGGACATTATCGCAACGGCCTGGTACTGGCCCCGGCCTCCTGCCAGCTGCTGAGCGACCTGCTGCTGGAGCGCCCGCCGATCGTCGATCCTGCACCCTATGCGCCGGCGCTCTGATCCGCCAGACGGTGATCGGCAAACAGCCTGCCCAGCAGGCTGCGCAGCCAGCGGTTGGCCGGGTCGCGGTGAAAGCGCGCATGCCAGAACAGGTTGATGTCGACCTCCGGCAGCGCCAGCGGCAAGGGGAGCGCTGTCAGGCCAAAGGGCACCAGGCAGGCCTGGGCAAAGCGCTCGGGCACGGTGGCCAAAAGGTCGGTGCGCTGCAGGATATGCCCCACCGCGACAAAGTGCGGCACTTCCAGACGAATCTGCCGTTCAAGGCCGGCACGGCGCATGCCGGCATCCACCGCCCCGTGCCCGGTGCCGCCGGCCACCACCCGCACATGCCCATAGGCGGCCAGCGCGTCCAGGGTCAGCGGCGCGCGGGTCACCGGATGATCGGCACGGCACAGGCAGACATAGCGATTGCTGAACAGCCTGCGCTGGAAAAAACCGCTCTGCAGCCCCGGCAGCAGGCCAATGGCCATATCGACCGCCCCTTCTTGCAGGGCATGCTCCAGCGCCCCTTCATACACGGTGCTGAGGGTGCAGCCCGGTGCCTCGCGGCCCAGCGCGTCCATCAGCTGCGGCATGAAGTAGATCTCGCCGATATCGGTCATCGCCAGCACGAAGGTGCGCTGGCTGCGGCGTGGATCGAAGGGTTCAGGCGGCTGCAGAGCGCCGCTCAAGAGCTCCAGCGCCCGCGTGACCGGCTCGGCCAGCTGCAAGGCATAGGCGGTGGGGGCCATGCCGTGCGGGGTGCGTACGAACAGCTCATCCTGCAGGACTGCACGCAGGCGGCGCAGCGCGTTGCTCACCGCAGGCTGAGTCAGGCCCAGATGCTCGGCCGCCCGGCTGACCTGGCGATCACTCAGCAACTGGGCAAATACCCGCAACAGATTCAGATCCAGATCGTGCAGCGACACAGCTTTGCTCCCCGCGGCGGGTGCGCCGCCTGATCATTCACAATAGAAATAGTCTGTATGAGGATCCGGCCATTTATCAATAATGCCGCCGCAGGCATGCTCCGCTCACGCCCTGACAACAAGAAGGAAGCCCCCATGAGCAAGCACCCTCAACCCCTGCGCATTGGCATCATCGGTGGCGGTATTGCCGGCGTTGCCCTGGCCCTGGACCTGAGCCGCCATGCCCATCTACAGGTGCAGCTGTTCGAATCAGCGGGCGCGTTTGGTGAGGTCGGCGCCGGGGTTTCGATCGGTGCCAATGCGGTACGTGCGATCAATGGCCTGGGCCTGGGCGATGCCTACCGGCAACTGGCCGACAGCACCCCGGCGCCCTGGCAGGATGTCTGGTTCGAGTGGCGCCGCGGTATGGATGCCGGCTACCTCAGCGCCAGCCTGGCGCCAGGTGTCGGGCAATCTTCGGTACATCGCGCCGACTTCCTGGATGTGCTGGCCAGCCGCCTGCCAGCGGGGCTGGCCCGCTTCGGCAAGCGCGCGCATCAGGTCAGCCAGCATGACAACGAGGTGCAGGTGCTGTTCAGCGACGGCAGCGCGTATCGCTGCGACCTGCTGATCGGCGCCGACGGCATCAAGTCCACCCTGCGCAGCCATGTCCTGGCCGGCCTTGGCGTCGCCGATAGCCCGCCGCGCTTCTCAGGCACCTGCGCCTACCGGGGCATGATTGACAGCCAGCAGCTGCGCCATGCCTACCGCGCAGCGGGTATCGACGAGCACCTGATCGATGTGCCGCAGATGTATCTGGGCCGCGATGCCCACATCCTCACCTTCCCGGTCAAGCATGGCCGGCTGATCAATGTGGTGGCCTTCATTTCCGACCGCCATCAGGCCGAGCCCTGCTGGCCAGAGGGCATGCCCTGGGTGCGCGAGGCCAGTCAGGCCGAGATGCTCGCTGCGTTCGCCGGCTGGGCACCGGCGGTGCAGGTGCTGCTGGGCTGCATCCCCAAGCCTTCGCTGTGGGCGCTGCATGAACTGGCCGAACTGCCAGGCTATGTGCATGGCCGGGTCGCGCTGATCGGTGATGCCGCCCATGCCATGCTGCCCCATCAAGGGGCTGGTGCCGGACAGGGCCTTGAGGATGCCTTGTTTCTCGCCCGCCTGCTGGGTGATCCGGCCATCACACACCAGGCACTGGATGCCCTGCTGGCCAGCTACGACGCCCTGCGCCGCCCGCGGGCTACCTGGGTACAGCGCACGTCGCGGGCGGCGGGCGAGCTCTATGAGCTGCGTGATCCGCTCATCGGTGCCGAGGAGCAGGCGCTGGGCCAGCGCCTGGCCCACTACTTTGATGCGCTATGGAACCATGACCTGGAGCAGGACATCGCCCTCGCCCGCCAGCAACTGGGCTGGCACACGCCGCTGGATAGCTGCGCCTGAACCCGCCGCACCGGGGGCTACCCAGGGCCCCCTGACACCCCTCATCGGCCTCTCGCCCGCCACAGCCCTTGAAGCGGCACCCGCCCGGCACGGATAATCTGCAGTTTTTCACGCAGCGCCCGCCCAAGAGCCCATCGATGAAAGACAGCATTCGCCACCTGATCCAGCACGCCCTCACCCGCCTGACCGCCGAGGGGGTGCTGCCCGAGGGGCTGACTCCGGCGATCCAGGTGGAAAACACCAAGGACAAGAGCCACGGCGACTTCGCCAGCAATATCGCCCTGATGCTGGCCAAGCCGGCCGGGCTCAAGCCGCGCGAGCTGGCCGAGAAGCTGATCGCCGCGCTGCCCGCCGACCCGGCGGTGAGCAAGGTGGAGATCGCCGGCCCGGGCTTTCTCAACTTCTTCCAGAACCGCGATGCCCTGGCCCAGCGCCTGGAGGCCGCCCTGGCCGATCCGCACCTGGCGGTGCGCAAGGCCGGCGCCGCCCAGCGCGTGGTGGTCGACCTGTCCTCGCC
>CAZFFB010000049.1:7663-10088 GCA_964517735.1 uncultured Pseudomonas sp. | reverse complement strand
GGGCCTCGAACTGCACAGCCGCGCCGGTGCTCACCTGCAGATCGCGCGGCTCGAACAGTCGGCACTGGCGCTGCGCCTCGATGCGCTGCAGCTGCATCCTCAGTCGCTGCAGCTGAGCTGGGCGAGCGAGGCATCTGCTGTTCTGACTGGCGAGCTGGCGCTGAGCCTGGCGCGCCTGCAGCATCCGGCCCTGCAGCCCGGCGCCTGGAGGACACAGCTGCGGCTGCGGGTCAATGAGCGCCAGGGTCACCTGCAGGGCACCCTGAACAATGAGCACGGCCTGGCGCTGACGCTGCAGGCCACCGCCCCCCGGGCAGCGCCCCTGCAGCTGGAGGTCCGGCTGGCCGAGCTGGACTTTGCCCGGGGCAACCCGCTGGCAGCCAGCCTGCGCCACTGGCCTGCCGCCCTGAGCCTCTCGGCCGGTCGGCTGCAGGCCCATCTGCACCTCAGCCAACCGGCGCAGGGACGCCCGAAACTGCAGGGCGAGCTGCAGCTGGAGGCGGTGGATGCCCTGTTCGAGCGACTGGCGCTGTCGGCGCTGCGGGCACGGCTGCGGCTGCAGCTGCAGGGCGAGCGGGTGTCGCTGGAGTTGCCCGAGCTCCACCTGAGCCGGCTGAATACCGGCATCGCCCTCGGCCCTCTGCGGGCGCGGGCCAGCTATCAGGGGAACTGGCGCGACCTGCAGAGCGGCCAGCTGATCCTCTACCAGCTGGAGAGCGGCCTGCTGGGCGGCCACCTGCGGGTACACCCGGATGACTTCCCCTTGAGGGCGCGGCCCGTGACGCTGCGGGTACAGCTTGAAGCCCTCGAGCTTGGGCAGCTGCTGCAGGCCTATCCCGCCGAAGGCCTTGAGGGCAGCGGCCTGCTCGACGGCTGGCTGCCCGTGCAGCTCGACGCCAACGGTGTCTACGTGGCCGCAGGGCAACTGCAGGCGCGTGCACCGGGCGGTGTGCTGCAGCTGCGCTCGCCAGCCATTCGCGCCTACGGACAGAGCAACCCGGCACTGCGGCTGGCCACGGGTCTGCTCGAGGACTTTCACTACAGGCAGCTGGCGGCAAGGCTCAGCTATGATCCACAGCAACAGCTGCACCTGATCCTGCGCCTGCAGGGGCATAATCCGCAGCTTGAAGGGGGCCGCGCGGTCAACTTCAGCATCGACCTGCAGGAGAATCTCGCCGCCCTGCTGACCAGCCTGCAACTGTCCGGACGGGTCGGTGAGATCATCCAGCGCCGGGCGCAGCAGGGATTGCCCGTGCGCCCCTGACACCCAAGGAGAATCGCCGTGCCCCTGTACCGATCACTCTGCACCCTGGGGCTGGCCCTGCTGGCCACGGCCTGCACGCCTACCGTACAGCTGGCCGCCCCCACGGAGCCGATCAACATCAACCTGAACGTGAAGATCGAACACGAGATCCTGATCCGGGTCGACAAGGCCCTCGACAACATTCTCGACGAATCCAGCGGTCTGTTCTGAGGAGCTGCATCATGAACACACCATTTCGCTCGCTCGCCCTGCTGCTCGCCCTGTGCCTGAGCCTGCCGGCCATGGCCCTCGACCTGCCGGGCGCCATGCGCACCCTGCACGAAGCCAAGGCGGCCGGACGGCTCGGCGAGCAGGCCGACGGCTATCTCGGCGTGGTCGGCCGGGACGCACAGGCCGCCGAAATCGCCCGCCTGATCAACCAGGCCCGCCGCAACGAATACCAGAAGCTCGCCGAGCAGAATCGTCTGTTGCTGAGCGAGGTGGAGGCCATGGCCGGTCGCAAGGCCATCGACAAATCGCCCGCCGGGCATTTCGTGCGTATCGATGGCCGCTGGCAACGCAAGTAAGACCCGCCACAGGGTGTGCTCGCCGCCGGCTGTGATGCACACCACAAGGCTCCCACTGTATACAAGATCATGACCGTTCGGCGCTAAAGATCCGCCCTCGCTGCCCGATACTCACGTCAATGGTCTATAAGAAAAATGGTTTCTCATTACGAGAAAGGGAGGTAACCCTATGAGCTCACCCCTGCTGGATGCCGGCAGCATCACCCCCAACCCGGCAACCGCCAACATCACCCCAAGACAGCGCCTGGAGGAAGCCCTGAGCCAGAAACTGCCCGCCCCCGGCACGGCCGATGCCCAGAGCAGCAGCAATCAGGCGGCGCTGATCACGCGCGACGAGCTGGTCCAGCCCGTACAGCGCATCAATGAAACCCTGAGCAGCTTCGGGGTGGAGTTCCAGCTCAGCGATCCGGGCCAGCGCCTGGTCACCCGCGTGATCGATCGCGAGAGTGGTGACCTGATTCGCCAGATCCCAAGCGATGAGGTGCTGCGTCTGGCCGAGCGCCTGGCTGAGGCCGGTGCGGGCTTCTTGCTCGACCAGCAGGCCTGAGCCCCGCGGGATGTCGCGCGGTCAGTAGATCGCCTGCCGTTTTCGCCA
>CAZFFB010000049.1:0-7653 GCA_964517735.1 uncultured Pseudomonas sp. | reverse complement strand
CCCGCCTTGCGGCCCGGTTCTCGTTCAGGCTGGCAGCTCCTCGGCCACCACGACCCCCTCGATCCGGCCCAGACGGTTCAGCGCGTCACCACTGACCACCGTGCCACCTGCTGCGCCGGCAAGGCTTGGCCGCTCGCTGAGCAGCACCCGTGCCACACGCTGCTGGGCATCCAGCGCCTGCACCCAGCCCAGCTGCCCGTCGCCAAAGCGCACCAGCGCACCGATAGGAATCACCCCGAAGTGCCGCACATACTGGGCACACCACTGCGGATCGAGCGCCTCGCGCTGCCCCACCAGATGGCGGTAGATACCGGTCATGGTCCGTGCTGCGCGATCCGGGCGTGCACGACTCATCGCATCGATGACATCGACCACCGCCGCCGCACGGGCCAGATCGCCCAGCTCGTCGCTCTTGAGGCCGCGCGGGTAGCCGCTGCCGTCAAGCCGCTCATTGATGCCATAGATCACACCCTGGATCGCCGGGCGCGGCAGCCAGGTGCAGTTGCTCATCCGCGCCCGCAGCAGGGCAACATGGCTGGCGAACTCGGCCCGCTCGGCCTCGCCCATCTGCGTGCAGCGCAGCAGTGCGGACGGTAACAGCGCCTTGCCCAGATCATGCACCAGCGCACAGGCCGCCACCGCCTTGAGCTGCTCGGCCGACATGCGCCGGGCCTTGAGCAGGTCGCACAGGCGCACCGCCACGGCAATGCAGTGCTGGATCAGCGGCAGATCATCCACCAGGCAGTGGCTGGCAAACAGCAGGGCCTCGCGATCATCCTCCAAAAGCCCGAGCAGATACTCGCTATTGCGCGACAGCTGGATCGAGTCGATATCCCCCCCCTGCTGCAGGCGCAGCATCTGGGCATTCAGATAGACCGCCACACGGGCCAGGCGACGGGCCATGGGCGTGGCGTAATCCAGCCCATGCTGACGGTGCCCCGTGTCGGTACTGCGGCGCCGCTCAAGGCGCTGGAACAGCCCTGAGGGCGCCAGCTGCGGATCACCGCCGGCCGCAATCCGGCTGGCCTCACGCTCGATCTCCCGGACATAGAACCACAGCCGCCGCTCCTGCTCGCTGCCCAACTCATCAAAGGCGCAGCCAAAAAACACCGCTTGCAGATCAGCGCGGATCTGCGTGTGACGGATATGTCCCTGCAGCAGCGCACGCTCGCCCGAGGGGAACGTCAGCTCGATGCGCTCCAGCGGCTGGTGGGCCAGTAGCTCGCTGGCACCACCGGTCGCCGCCATCTCGATCCGGCAGCCACCCAGCGACAAATCGCACAGACGCCCGTTAAAGGTCCGCGTGCTGCCAGCGGCCTGCAGGACCACCGATACCTCCATGCGCCGGTTCAGCTCGGCGCGAAAATCATTACGCCGGTGCAACACCTCAAGACTTTGCGGCCACTCGCAGCGCAACTGGATACGATCGCCCTGCGGCAGGCGCTCGCGCACCCGCAGCGGCGAGGTACGCACCAGCGCCGGACCGCTGCGCCCGGACAGCTGGAAGGACTCGGGCAGGCTCTCCAGCATGTCCGCGATCCCAGGCGTGGCGGTCAGATCCAGTACCAGCGCCTGGCCCGGCTGCACACCACAGAGCAGCACCGGCAAGGGTTGCTCGGGCTGATGGACACTGAGCAGCTGCAAATCATGCTGCAGGCCCAGATCTTCGAGCAGTGTCTGGCAGCGCTGCGGGTGATCCTTGCAGCTCAGGAACTCTTGAGGGTGTTCAGACATGGGATTCTCTTCTCAGATGTAGGCTGCAAGCGCCGCATGCGCCCCTTTAGGGAGCGCTCATTCGGCAAGCCAGTTACGCAGGCGGGCAACCGCCTGACTGTGCAGCTGACAGACCCGTGACTCGCTGACACCGAGCACGGCACCGATCTCCTTGAGGTTGAGATCTTCCTGGTAGTACAACGCCAGCAGCAGCTTCTCCCGCTCTGGCAGGTTGTCGATGGCCTTGATCAGCCGTTCGCGATCGCGGCCTTCGACCAGCTCGGCAAAGGGGGACGGACTGTGCGGCGCGGCGCTGCGCGCATCCACCTCGTCATCGCCCATTTCATCAATGGCCAGCAGATGGCTGCCGTTGGCGTCGAGCAGCAACTGGCGGTAGTCCTCCAGAGACAGCCCAAGCTCCGCCGCGATCTCTCGCTCCTCCGGGTGACGACCAAGGCGCTGTTCGAGCTGACGCAGCGCGACATCAAGGCGCCGCGCATTGCGCCGGATGCTGCGCGGCACCCAGTCGCGACTGCGCAGCTCATCGAGCATCGCGCCGCGGATACGCTGGGTGGCGAAGGTGACCAGCGTGACACCCTGCTCCGGATCGAAGCGGCGGATGGCGTCCAGCAGGCCGATGGTGCCCGCCTGGATCAGGTCATCCAGCTCGACGCTGGCCGGCAGTCGGGCGCGCAGGTTCAAAGCCTGCCGCCTGACCAGCGGCAGATGCTGCTCGACCAGATACTGCTGTTTGAGTTTGCCCTGCGCCGTATACATTCAGTGATCCATACCTCATCGACCGTGAAACACCTGCAGGTACAAGCCTGCTGCAACGTGTCTTCAGGTGTCTATCTTGCACTTCCTGACGCGCAGGTCGGTGTGCCTGAGAGTTGAGTTATAGCAGGCAGACGTGGCTCAGCGGTAGTGAGCCAGCACCTGCAGATCGTGCAATTCGACGACAGGCATGCCCGGCAAGCGCCGAAAACGTAGCCGCAGTGGCTGGCCGGCATCCAGGCCATCCAACGCCCGGGTCAATCCGCCGGCACTGTGCAGGGGTACGCAGCGCTGCGGGTGACACAGCCAGGCCGGCAGATGGCTGGCGCCCGAGATCCGGAACTGCCAGCGCACATGAGCCAGACGCCGGCCCTGGGCGGCCGGCGGCGGAGACAGGACATCGCTGTAGGTATCGCGCCCCTGCAGCGCCACGCTCAGGCGGGCAATATGGCCTTGCCAGCTGCCGCGCACAGCCTGCGTGTCAGGCAGCACGGGCGCCTCGATGGGCACCCGCATGCTGCGCAGCTCCGCCGCCGGCGCGCTGGACAGGAGCATGGCTGCGCCGCACAGCACGGCGCGCAGCACATGGCCCACCCCCCAAGCGCGGCCGCTCAGACGGGATCGGCTCACCGCGCCCCCTGGGGCTGCTCGGCCAGCAGCAGCAGCTCGACCCCCAGAAAGCTCGCCGCCGCCTGCTGCAGATTGCTCAGCAGGCCACGGCAGGAGCCGATCCCCGGATGCAGCACCAGCAGGCGGCGGGGTCCACCGGCATCGCGCAGACGGCGCAGACTGAGGTAGGCGCGCCGGAAGCTGTCCAGGTCACTGTCCACCCACAGCGCCCAGCGTACCTGGCTGGCAATCTGCTGCTCCAGCTGGACGCCGGCGGTATCCACGGCCGTCACCTGCCAGTCCTCGGGGTGCCCGATCCAGCGATGGCCGTTAGCGTGCCAGCGCTGCAGGGTCTGCCAGGCCCGGACACACTGGGTGTCGGCAGGTTCGGGCAGGCCGATCACCATCAGGGTATGACGGGCCACCCGCGACGCGGCAGGCACCGGCGCGGCACTCTGCTCGGCAGCACGGCTCAGTCCCTGCTGCTCGGCCCAGCGGCGCAGACCGGCCGCCTGATCAGCCGCCCCCAGGCCATTGCTGGCGGATGCTGCCCCGTCGTGTGTCTCGAACATCAGCGAATCCCTCCCTGGGCGCTCATGCGCTGCACGGCATCACGGGCAGTCAGCAGATGCAGCAGCGCCTCCAGCTGCTGGGCAGCCGTGCGCGGCTTGCGGCTGCCGCTGAGGTTGAGCAGCTGGGCACGTACATCCATCGCCCACTCCTCCTCGGCCTGCTCGAGGCGACTGGCGGCCGCCGCAAGCCCCGCGGCCAGGAACAGGCGCAGCTCCTGCTGCAGCGGGTGATGAGCATCCCCCAGCGCCTGCCAGGCACGCAGGGTCAGCGAAGGCAGATCATCCAGTGCCAGCTGGCGGCGCAGGTCCTCGACCTGTCCGGCCAGCGCCGCCGCCCCCTCATCCGGACTCCAGGCCAGCCAGTAACGCAGCGCTGCCGGACGCGCCTCGCCCTCCTCATGCAGACGGCCGAACCAGGCCTGCAGGGTGAGGGGCGGCACACTGCCCGCACGCGCCGGCCCCGGATGCACCTGCACCGGCAGACGGGCCAGCTGCAGGCGCAGGGTGCGGCTGCGGTGACGCAGATCGCTGTTGTGCTGCGCCGTGGCGAGATCCTGCAACTGCGCCAGCGTATGGCGCGCGCCCTGGTATTCGACCCGGCTGCTGGCCCGCGCCTGGGCGGTCCAGCGGCTGCGCGGCGCCTGCAGCTCGGCCAGCGCCATGGCATCAGGCGGTGCCGTCAGCAGATGGCGACGGGCACCGAGCTGCTGCACGGCCCACTGCAGGCGCCGCTCCTGACCGGCCGGCAGCTGGTGCATCAGCCAGGGACGCACCTGCAGGTGACCCTGACCGTCCAGCCCCAGCAACGGCATCTGCCAGCCGGCACCACTCACCGCACTGCTGCGTCCCCACAGCAGGGTATCGGTCCCCGAGGCCACGCCGGCATCCAGTGCTGCAAGCATCTGGGCCAGTCGCTCGCCCTGCAGGCTGCGCGGCAGGGCGCCCAGACTCCAGGCAGACTCGAGCAGGGCAAAGCCGTCAATCTCGCGGCGCAGCGCCTCGAGGGTGGTGGCCAGTGCGCGGCCCTGACCGAGCAGGCCGCGGGACAGGGCCTCAAGACGCTGGGCGGCATTCGCCGGGGCGCGATCTGGCTGTACGAAGGGCGAGGCCTGGCTGACCGCCAGCGCCTGGCGCATCAGCGGTAGGGCCTCGGCCAGCTGCAGGTCTTCCGGCACCTGCTGGCCGGTCGCCACATAATTCAGGCGCAAGCCGTGGCGGATCAGGATGTCCAGCACCGAACCCAGCCGTGCCGCCTCGTCGCACTTGCTGACGATGCAGTCACTGAGCACGCTGCCGGCGGCCAGTGCGGCCCGCTGATAGATATCGACCACTTCCTCGAGGGTATCGCCGTGGCTGGCGGCGTTGAGCAGCAGCATCAGGCGGATCGGCCGACCGGCAGCCCCCAGCTGGCCGATCTGGGTGAGCAGACGCTGATCGCGCTGGCTCATGCCCACGGTATCGATGATCACCAGCCGTTTGCCGGCCAGCTGGCGCAGCAGCTCGTCAAGGGGCGCATCGGCGGCCAGTGCATAGACCTCGACGCCCAGCAGGCGGGCGTAGATACGCAGCTGCTCGTGCGCGCCGATCCGGAAACTGTCAGTAGTGACCAGCGCCACCTGACTGCCGCCATGGCGCATCACATAACGGGCGGCGAGCTTGGCGGTGGTGGTGGTCTTGCCGACGCCAGTCGGACCGACCAGGGCAATCACCCCGCCCGCATCCAGCAGGGCCGCCTCATCATCCAGCACCGGCAGGCGCGCGGCCAGCTGGCGCTCGAGCCAGGCGCGTACCGCAGGGGAATCCGCGGCGGCATCGACCAGCTCACCCGGCAAGGCCGCCAGCACCTCGGAGGCGAGGAGCGGCCCGAAACCTGCACTCAGCAGGCGCTGATAAAGCTGCCCGCCACAGTCGGTACGGGTCGCGGCATTGCTGGCCTGACGGTTGAGCAGTTCGCGCATGCCCTGCAGCTCACTGAACAGCCGTTCGCTGAGTGCGGCAAAATCGACTGCCGGCCCTGCCGTGCCCAGGGGCTCGACCGCCGGCATCGTAGCGGCAGAGGGCACAGGACTCGCCATCGGCCCGGAAGGTACCGGCCTGGGCGGAGCCTGCAGGCCGGGGGCCGGGGGCGGCGTGCCGGGCGCAGCGGGTGGCATGGCCGAGGGCGGTGGCATGCCGGGCGCGGCGGTCGGGCGCGGCGGTGTTTGCGCCGCATAAGCGGCCATGCTGGCGGCACGCTGATAGGCGCTGACACCACCTGGCACGAAACCGCCCTCGCCGCCCGATGGCTCAGCCGCGAACGGCCGCTCGGCCGCCGGCGGCGGCGCAGAAGCCAAGGGACGCGCCGGCTCCGGCGCTGGACTGGCAAACGGCCGCCCACCGGGCGCACCGCCCGGTGTGCGGCCGTCAGCACCGCTTGAGCGCTCTGCAGGCGCAGCGCCAAAGCGCGGCGGCTCCGCCGAGGCCGGCGCACCGAACGGACGAGCAGGCCCGGACGGCGCAGGGTCGAGCGCCGGGCGGCCACCAAAGCGCGGCGGCAGGCTGCTGCCAGACGGCGGCTGGGGTGCTGCCGGCGCGGCATCCCCGGCCAGCTGCCGATGCGTGTCATCGGCCATGGCAAGGATTTCCACGCCATCGGGGGTGCTGCGGTTGGACAGAATCAGCGCATCATCGCCCAGGGCAGCACGCACCTGGCGCATGACATCGCGGCTGTTGGCTCCGAAAAAGCGTCTGACGCTCATCAGTTGGAAGCTCCGATCAGACTGGTGACACGCAGTATGCGGTCATCGGGAATTTCTGCCAGCGACATAACCACTAGTTGCGGCATGCGACGGCGTAGGAAGCGTGACAATAGCGGACGCAGCTTGTGGGGTACCACCAGAACCGGCGGCTCGCCATTGGACTCCTGGCGCGCCAGGGCGGCTTCCGCCTGCTGCATCAGCGTGCCGGCAAGACCCGGTTCCAGCGCGCCGCCGCCACCGACCGCCTGGCTGAGCACCTGCTCAAGACCGACCTCAAGACCGATCACATGCAGCTCAGGCAGACCGGCAAACCACTGCTGGGTGATCGCCCGGCCCAGCGCCACCCGCACCATGGCCACCAGCTCCTGCAGATCGCTCTGCTGGGGCGCCAGCTCAGCCAGGGTGTCGAGGATGGTGCGCATGTCGCGGATCGACACATCCTCATCGAGCAGCGACTGCAGGATACGCTGCAGGCTGCTGAGCGACAGCACCTTGGGCACCAGCTCCTCGACCTGCTGCTTGTCCAGCTTGTCCAGCAGCGCCTGTACCTCGCCACGACCCAGCAGGTCGCTGGCGTTGCGGCGCAGCAGGTGATTGAAATGCGTCGCCGCCACTGTGCTGGGATCGACCACCGTATAGCCGTAGACCTGGGCATGCTCACGCAGCGCCATCTCGATCCATACGGCCGGCAGGCCAAAGGCCGGATCCTGGGTCGGCAGACCCTCCAGGCGGCCACTGACCTGGCCAGGATCGATGGCCAGCCACTTGCCGGGGTACAGCTCGCCGCGACCGATCTCCACGCCCTTGAGGGTCAGCACATAGGTATTGGGGGGCAACTCCAGATTGTCACGGATATGCACCACCGGCGGCAGGAAGCCCACCTCCTGGGCAAACTTCTTGCGCACGCTCTTGATGCGCCCAAGCAGCTCGCCCTGCTGGCGGCTGTCGACCAGCGGAATCAGCCGGTGGCCGACCTCCATGCCGAGGGTGTCGACCAGCTGCACGTCGTCCCAGCTGGCTTCGGGCGTTTCCACCGGGGCCGGCGGCGGCGCGCTTTCCACTTCCTCGACCAGGCGCTGCTCGGTGCTGCGCTTCATCCACCAGCCCAGACCGGCGAGCAGCGCGGTGAACAGCAGGAACACGAAGTTGGGCATCCCCGGCACCAGCCCGAGCAGACCGATCACCGCCGCGGAGAGGAACAGCACCTTGGGACTGTTGAACAGCTGACCGATCATCTGCTGCCCGAC
>CAZFFB010000048.1:0-10268 GCA_964517735.1 uncultured Pseudomonas sp. | reverse complement strand
GCTGGAAGGCTGCGCCATCCCAGACTGGCTGGATGCTCGCCTTGGACACGCCGAGGATCGCCACCTCCGGTGCATTGACGATCGGCGAGAAGCCGGTGCCGCCAATGTGGCCGAGGCTGGAGATGGTGAAGCAGGCACCTTGCATGTCGTCGGCCGACAGCTTTTTGCTGCGCGCCTTCTCGGCCAGTGCAGCGGCTTCGGCAGCCAGTTGCAGCAGGCTCTTCTGGTCGACGTTCTTGATCACAGGGACCAGCAGGCCGTCCGGGGTGTCCACGGCGAAGCCGATGTGCACGTACTTCTTGCGGATCAGCGCCTTGCCGCTGGGCGCCAGCGAGCTGTTGAAGTCCGGCATCTCGCGCAGCACGTGGGCGCAGGCCTTGAGCAGGAACGGCAGCACGGTCAGCTTGACGCCGGCCTTCTCGGCGACCTTCTGCTGGGCCTTGCGGAAGTCCTCCAGTTCGCTGATGTCGGCCGACTCGTGCTGGGTGACGTGCGGCACGTTGAGCCAGCTGCGGTGCAGGTTGGCGGCGCCGACCTGCATCAGGCGGGTCATCGCCACCTCTTCGACCTCACCGAAGCGGCTGAAGTCGATTTCCGGGATCGGCGGGATGCCGGCACCGGCGACTGCACCCGCCTCTGGCGCGGCTTTGGCCTTGTGCATCATCGCCTTGACGTAGGCCTGCACGTCCTCCTTGAGCACCCGGCCTTTCGGGCCGCTGGCCGGCACGTCGCTCAGCTCGACGCCGAACTCGCGGGCCAGCAGGCGCACTGCAGGCCCGGCGTGCACCTTGCCCTGCGCCTTGGCCGGCATTTCGACCAGCGGGGCGATGGCGGCCAGCGGCGGATCGCCAGCGGCCGGGGTCTGTGCGGCTGGGGCTGGGGCGGGGGCGCTGGCAGTAGCCGTGGTGGGGGCGGCGGGCGCGACCGGTGCGGCGGCCGGTTCAGCCGCCGCCGCGGCTGCACCACTCACCTTGAGGGTGAGGATCAGCGCGCCGGTGCTCACCTCGTCATTGAGGGCGATGGCCAGGCTCTCGACCACCCCGGCCTGCGGGCAGGGAATCTCCATGCTCGCCTTGTCCGACTCGAGGACGAGCAGCGACTGCTCGGCCTCGACCGTGTCGCCGGCCTTGACCAGCAGCTCGATGACCCGGGCCTTGCCGCCGGCGCCGATGTCCGGGACATGGACCTGCTGCAGGCTTTCGCCAGCCGGAGCCGGAGCCGGAGCCGGAGCCGGAGCCGGAGCCGTTGCGGCGGCGGCCGGTTCGGCAGCAGCCGGTGCCGGCACAGCCGCTTTGGCCGCCGGGGCGGCTGCCTCGGCAGCTGCGGCGCCGTCGATTTCCAGCTCGAGCAGCGCGTCGCCGGTCTTCAGGGTGTCGCCGAGCTTGATCTTCAGGCTCCTGATCACCCCGCTGGCCGGCGCCGGGACTTCCATGCTGGCCTTGTCGGATTCCAGGGTCAGCAGGCTCTGCTCGGCTTCGATGCGATCGCCTTCCTTGACGAAGAGCTCGATCACCGTGCCTTCGCCGCTGCCGATGTCGGGTACGCGAATCAGTTCAGTCATGGCGCGCTCCTCAGCAGTCCAGCGGGTTGGGCTTGTGGGTGTCGATGCCAAAGCGGGCGATGGCCTCGCTGACCACGCGGCGCTCGATCTCGCCACGATCGGCCAGCGCCTCCAGGGCCGCCAGGGCTACCCAGTAGCGATCGACCTCGAAGAAGTGGCGCAGCTTCTTGCGGCTGTCGCTGCGACCAAAGCCGTCGGTGCCCAGCACCTTGTATTCCTTGACCGGCACCCACTGACGGATCTGGTCGGCAAACAGCTTCATGTAGTCGGTGGAGGCAATTACCGGCGCCTCTGCCGACAGGCACTGCTCGACATAGCTCAGCGTGCGCGGCTGTTCGGGGTGCAGGCGGTTGCGGCGCTCCACCGCCAGGCCTTCGCGGCGCAGTTCGTTGAAGCTGGTCACGCTCCACACATCGGCGCTGACGCCAAAGTCATTGCGCAGAATCTTCGCCGCCTCGCGGACCTCGCGCAGGATGGTGCCCGAGCCCAGCAGCTGCACATGCCGGCCCTCGCGCGGGGTGTCCGTCTCCAGGGCGTACATGCCCTTGATGATGCCGTCCTCGACGCCCGCAGGCATTGCCGGCTGCACGTAGGCCTCGTTCATCGCGGTCAGGTAGAAGAACACGTTCTGCTGCTCCTCCACCATCTGGCGGATGCCTTCGCGGATGATCACCGCCATCTCGTAGGCATAGGTCGGATCGTAGGTGCGGCAGTTGGGGATGGTCGAGGCGAGGATGTGGCTGTGGCCGTCCTCGTGCTGCAGGCCTTCGCCGTTGAGGGTGGTCCGCCCGGCGGTGCCGCCGATCAGGAAGCCGCGCGCACGGCTGTCGCCGGCCGCCCAGGCCAGGTCGCCGATGCGCTGGAAGCCGAACATCGAGTAGTAGATGTAGAACGGCAGCATCGGCTGGTTGTGGTTGCTGTAGGCGGTCGCCGCAGCAATCCAGCTGGACATGGCGCCGGCCTCGTTGATGCCTTCCTCGAGGATCTGGCCCTTCTTGTCCTCGCGATAGAACATCACCTGGTCCTTGTCCACCGGCTGATAGAGCTGGCCGACCGAGGAGTAGATGCCGAGCTGGCGGAACATGCCCTCCATGCCGAAGGTGCGCGCCTCGTCGGGGATGATCGGCACGATGCGCGAGCCCAGATCCTTGTCCTTGACCAGCTGCGAGAGGATGCGCACGAAGGCCATGGTGGTGGAGATCTCGCGATCGCCAGTGCCGTCGAGGATCGCCTTGAGGGTGTCCAGCGGCGGGGTGGGGATGCTGATGCTCTTGCTGCGCCGCTGCGGGACGAAGCCGCCGAGCTTCTCGCGGCTTTTGAGCAGGTACTTCATTTCCGGGCTGTCCGGCGCCGGCTTGTAGAACGGCAGCGCGTCGAGCTGCTCGTCGGGAATCGGGATGCCGAAGCTGTCGCGGAACGCCTTGAGGCTGTCCAGATCGACCTTCTTGACGTTGTGGGCGATGTTCTTCGCCTGGCCTGCGCCGGTGCCGTAGCCCTTGATGGTCTTGGCAAGGATCACCGTCGGCTGGCCCTGGTGGTTGACCGCCTTGTGGTAGGCGGCATAGACCTTGAACGGATCATGGCCGCCGCGGTTGAGCTTCCAGATTTCCTCGTCGGAGAGGTCCTTGACCATCTCCAGCAGCTCCGGGTTGGCACCAAAGAAGTGCTCGCGGACGAACTTGCCGTCGTTGGCCTTGTAGTTCTGGTACTCGCCGTCGATCACCTCGTCCATGCGCTTTTGCAGCAGACCCTTGCTGTCCTTGGCGAACAGCGGGTCCCACAGGCGGCCCCAGATCACCTTGATGACGTTCCAGTCGGCGCCGCGGAACACGCCTTCCAGCTCCTGGATGATCTTCGCGTTGCCGCGCACCGGGCCGTCGAGGCGCTGCAGGTTGCAGTTGACCACGAAGATCAGGTTGTCGAGCTTCTCGCGCCCGGCCAGGGCGATGGCGCCGAGCGATTCCGGCTCGTCGGTCTCGCCATCACCGAGGAAGCACCAGACCTTCTGCTTGCCGGCGGGGATGAAGCCGCGGTCTTCCAGGTACTT
Source organism: uncultured Pseudomonas sp. (assembly GCA_964517735.1). Lineage (GTDB taxonomy): Bacteria > Pseudomonadota > Gammaproteobacteria > Pseudomonadales > Pseudomonadaceae > Geopseudomonas. Next base: position 6,660 of record CAZFFB010000048.1, on the reverse strand, counting down.
CATGAAGCGTGCCTGGTAGATCGCCTGGATCGGGCCAAGGCCCATCGACACGGTGGGGAACTGCCAGAAGTCCGGCATCAGCCAGGGGTGCGGGTAGGAGGACAGGCCGTTGCCGTCCACCTCCTGGCGGAAGTTGTTCAGCTGATCTTCGCTGATGCGCCCCTCAAGGAAGGCGCGGGCGTAGATGCCGGGGGAGGCGTGGCCCTGGAAGTAGATCAGGTCGCCGCCATGTTCCTCGGTCGGTGCCTTGAAGAAATAGTTGAAGCCGACGTCATAAAGGGTCGCGCTGGAGGCGAAGGTGGAGATGTGGCCGCCAAGATCCGGATCCTGCCTGTTGGCCCGCATGACCATGGCCAGTGCGTTCCAGCGCACCAGCGAGCGGATGCGCCGCTCCATGAACAGGTCGCCCGGCATGCGTGCCTCGTGGGTCACCGGGATGGTGTTGCGGTACGGGGTGGTGATGGCATAGGGCAGCTGGGTGCCGGTGCGCGAGGCCAGCTCACCCATGCGGGTCAGCAGGTACTTGGCGCGGTCCTCGCCTTCGCGGTCGAGGACGGACTCCAGGGCGTCCAGCCACTCCTGGGTTTCGACGGGATCAAGGTCTTGCATGGCTTGCTCCATGGCGGAAAGGTCACCAGAATCGATGGCCTGATTAGCGTGGCCGGTCTTGTGGGCGGGCACGGAAAATGTTGTGTTTGTCGGGCCTTGGCGTGTGGGCGCCGGCACTGCCAGGGGTCTCCTGACGGCCTGTAGTTTTACTACAATCGAATGGCAAAAGCAGCACCCCGGGCAGAGGATTTAGTAGCAAAACTACAGGCCGATGCGGGCTGCGCCGGTCCTTCTGATTTCATCACAAAGGATAGATCCCTTGAGCCGTCCCGATCCGATTTCTCTGCCGTGGGAGCTGCAAGGCCTCGCCGATACGGCCCTGCAGGCCCTGCAGGCGCTGCCGGATACCGATGCCCTGCGCGCCTGGCCTGCCGAGCGTCTGGAGGCGCTGCGCCGTGCGCTGGCCGCCAGTGATTTTGTCGCCGAGCAGTGTCTGCGTGAGCCGGCCATGCTGCTGGCGCTGGCCGAGAGCGGCGAGCTTGAGCGGCGCCTGGCGCCAGGCGAGCTGCGCGCCGCGCTGGCTGCGCGGCTCGAAGGCTGCGACAGCGAGGAGGAGCTGGCACGCCGGCTGCGCCGCTACCGCAACCGCCAGCAGCTGCGGATCATCTGGCGCGATATCGCCCAGCAGGCGGATCTGGCGCAGACCTGTACGGATCTTTCCGAGCTGGCCGATGCCTGCATCGATCTGGCCTACCACTGGCTGTACGCGCGCCAGTGTGCCCAGTCCGGCACGCCGATCGGCGCGCGCAGCGGCGAGCCGCAGCATCTGGTGGTGCTGGGCATGGGCAAGCTCGGTGCCCATGAACTGAACCTGTCCTCGGACATCGACCTGATCTTCGCCTATCCCGAGGGCGGCGAGACCGAGGGCGCGCGCCGTTCGCTGGACAATCAGGAGTTCTTCACCCGCCTTGGGCAGAAGCTGATCAAGGCGCTGGATGCCATCACCCTCGATGGCTTCGTGTTCCGCGTCGACATGCGCCTGCGCCCCTACGGCTCCAGCGGTCCGCTGGTGTACAGCTTCAACGCCATGGAGCAGTACTACCAGGACCAGGGCCGCGACTGGGAGCGTTACGCGATGATCAAGGCGCGGGTCGTGGCCGGCGATCAGCAGGCGGGCGCGCGCTTGCAGCAGATGCTGCGCCCGTTCGTCTACCGCCGTTACCTCGACTTCTCGGCGATCGAGGCACTGCGCAGCATGAAGCAGCTGATCCAGCAGGAAGTGCGGCGCAAGGGCATGAGCGAGAACATCAAGCTCGGCGCCGGCGGCATCCGCGAGGTGGAGTTCATTGCCCAGGCCTTCCAGCTGATCCACGGCGGGCGCGACCTGAGCCTGCAGCAGCGTCCGCTGCTCAAGGTGCTCGATACGCTGGCCGGGCAGGGCTATCTGCCGCTGTCGGTGGTGGAGGAGCTCAAGGCCGGCTACTGCTTCCTGCGCTATCTGGAGCACGCCCTGCAGGCGGTGGCCGACCGGCAGACGCAGATGCTCCCCGATGGCGAGCTGGAGCGTGCCCGGGTGGCCTTCATCATGGGCTTTGGCGGCTGGAACGCGCTGCTCGATCAGCTGGCGCACTGGCGCGGGCGCATCGACTGGCACTTCCGTCAGGTGATCGCCGATCCGGAAGACGAGGCCGCCGGCGCACGTCAGGCGGTGGGCGAGGAGTGGCTGCCGCTGTGGCAGCAGGCGCTGGAGCGCGAGGCCGCCGAGCACCAGCTGGCCGAGGCGGGCTTCACGGCGCCGGCCAGTGCCTGGCAGCGCATCCAGGGGCTGCTGCACAGCTCGCCGGTGCGGGCCATGCAGCGTCTGGGCCGCGAGCGGCTGGACGCCTTCATGCCGCGCCTGCTGAGCGCCATGGTCGAGCGCGATGATCCGGATCTGGTGCTGGAGCGGGTGCTGCCGCTGGTCGAAGCGGTGGCACGCCGCTCGGCCTATCTGGTGCTGCTGACCGAAAACCCCGGTGCCCTGGGGCGGTTGCTGACCCTGTGCGCCGCCAGTCCGTGGATTGCCGAGCAGATCGCCCGCTATCCGCTGCTGCTCGATGAGCTGCTCAACGAGGGCCGGCTGTTCAGTCCGCCGGGCAAGGCGCAGCTGGAGGCTGAGCTGCGCGAGCGCCTGACGCGCATTCCCGAGGACGATCTGGAGCAGCAGATGGAGGCGTTGCGCCACTTCAAGCTGGCCCATGGCCTGCGGGTGGCGGCCTCGGAGATCGCCGGTACCCTGGCCTTGATGAAGGTCTCCGATTACCTGACCTGGCTGGCCGAGGCGATCCTTGAGCAGGTGCTGCAGCTGGCCTGGCGTCAGGTCACCCAGAAGCATGGCTTCCCGCCGGATGCCGACGGTGCGCCGGCCGGCGAGCCGGGATTCATCATCGTCGGCTACGGCAAGGTCGGTGGTATCGAGCTTGGGCATGGCTCGGACCTTGATCTGGTGTTCATCCACAACGGCGACACCCTGCAGGAAACCGACGGTGCCAAGCCGATCGACAGCGCGCAGTTCTACACCCGCATGGGCCAGCGGATCATCCACATGCTCACGGCGCAGACTGCCTCCGGGGCCCTTTATGAGGTGGACATGCGCCTGCGCCCCTCCGGTGTTTCCGGACTGCTGGCCAGTTCGCTGGCGGCCTTCGAGCGCTATCAGCAGAGCGAGGCCTGGACCTGGGAGCACCAGGCGCTGGTGCGCGCCCGCAAGCTGGCCGGCTGCAGTGCGGTGGCCGAGCGCTTCGAGGCGATCCGCGCCGCCGTGCTTGGGCGGGTGCGGGAGGCGGATGCGCTGCGCAGTGAAGTCAGCGAGATGCGCGCCAGGATGCGGGCCAGTCTGGGCACCCCGGCCACCCTGGGCGGCACCGCTGCCGAGGCCTTCGAGGCCACGGCCCGCTTCGACCTCAAGCACGATGCCGGTGGTATCGTCGATATTGAATTTATGGTGCAATATGCCGTCCTGGCCTGGTCGCAGCAGTACCCTGAACTGCTGCGTTTCACCGACAACATCCGCATTCTGGAAGGGCTGGAGCAGGCAGGACTGATGCCCGGCTCCGATGTCCGTCTTCTGCAGGAGGCCTACAAGGCCTATCGTGCAGCTGCTCACCGTCTGGCTCTGCAGAAACAGGCCGGGCAGGTCAGTGGCGATCACTTCCATGAAGAGCGCCGCGGCGTGATGCGGGTCTGGCGCGAGCTTGGGCTCGACTAGATCGCTGGCCGCTGGGCGCGGCTGACACGACGGACGGCCAGATCGTCCGTCCCGGGCTGGTTGATGGCAAATCCGAATTCTTGAATGGAGCTGGCAAAAAATGTCGATGGCCGATCGTGATGGCGTTATCTGGTATGACGGTAAACTGGTGCCCTGGCGCGAAGCCAACACCCATGTGCTGACCCACAGCCTGCACTATGGCATGGGCGTGTTCGAGGGTGTGCGTGCCTACAAGACCCCTGAGGGTACCGCCATCTTCCGTCTGCAGGCGCATACCGATCGCCTGTTCGACTCCGCCCACATCATGGGCATGAAGATCCCCTACACCAAGGAAGAGATCAATGAGGCCACCCGCGCCGCCGTGCGCGAGAACAACCTCGACAGCGCCTATATCCGTCCGCTGGCCTTCTACGGCTCCGAGGCCATGGGCATCCGTGCCGACAACCTCAAGGTGCATGTGGTCATCGCCGCCTGGCACTGGGGCGCCTACATGGGCGAGGACGCGCTGGAGCGTGGCATCAAGATCCGCACCAGCTCGTTCACCCGTCACCACGTGAACATCTCGATGACCCGTGCCAAGGCCAGCGGTCACTACATCAACTCGATGCTGGCCCTGCAGGAGGCCGTCTCCGCCGGCGCCGACGAGGCGCTGCTGCTGGATCCGGAAGGCTATGTGGCCGAGGGTTCGGGCGAGAACATCTTCATCATCAAGGATGGCGTGATCTACACCCCCGAGGTCACCGCCTGCCTGAACGGCATCACCCGCAACACCGTGTTGACCCTGGCCCGTGAGCACAACCTTGAGATCGTCGAGAAGCGCATCACCCGTGATGAGGTGTACATCGCCGACGAGGCCTTCTTCACCGGCACCGCCGCTGAAGTGACCCCGATCCGCGAACTGGACGGCCGCCTGATCGGTGCCGGCCGCCGTGGTCCGGTCACCGAGACGCTGCAGAAAGCCTACTTCGATCTGGTCACCGGCAAGACCGCGGCCCACGCCGAGTGGCGCACCCTGGTCAAGTAAGCAGCGTGCGCGCGCATGGTGGGTCGCCGCTGCAGCACGACCCACCGCCAGCCCGCCGGGCTGGCATGCGGCGGCTCTGCCCGGGGTGCTCCCGCTGCTCCGGGCAGAGCCTGTCGCTGCGCTGCCCATCCCTCCTGCGACCAGGCGAGTTTCTATGAATATCCTGATCATCGGCCCCAGCTGGGTAGGCGACATGGTGATGGCGCAGACCCTGTTCCTGTGCCTGAAGCAGCGTCATCCCGACTGCCAAATCGATGTGCTGGCCCCCGAGTGGAGCCGGCCGATCCTTGAGCGCATGCCTGAAGTGCGCGCTGCGCTGAGCTTCCCGTTCGGTCATGGCGTGCTGGATCTGGCGGGGCGCCGGCACATCGGCCGCTCGCTGGCCGGTCAGTATGATCAGGCGATCCTCTTGCCCAACTCCTTCAAGTCGGCGCTGGTGCCATTCTTTGCCGGCATCCCGACACGCACCGGCTGGCGTGGCGAGCTGCGCTACGGGCTGCTCAATGACCTGCGCCGGCTGGACAAGGCGCGCTACCCCTTGATGATCGAGCGCTTCATGGCACTGGCCTTTGCACCGGATGCCGCGCTGCCCCAGCCTTATCCGCGTCCGCAGCTGCAGATCGATCCGGCCAGCCGTGCGGCGGCGCTGCAGAAGTTCAGCCTCGAGCTGGACCGCCCGGTGCTGGCGCTGTGCCCTGGCGCCGAGTTTGGTGAGGCCAAGCGCTGGCCGGCCGAACACTACGCGGCGGTGGCCGATGCCAAGATCCGCGCCGGCTGGCAGGTCTGGCTGTTTGGCTCGAAGAACGACCACCCGGTCGGCGAGGTGATCCGCGAGGAGCTGCTGCCGGGCATTCAGGAAGAGGTGGTCAATCTGGCTGGCCAGACCAGCCTGGCCGAGGCCATCGACCTGCTGTCCTACGCCGATGCGGTGGTCTCCAACGATTCGGGCCTCATGCACGTCGCCGCGGCGCTGAACCGCCCGCTGGTGGCGGTCTATGGCTCCACCTCGCCGCAGTTCACCCCGCCGCTGGCCGAGCAGGTGGAGATCGTGCGCCTTGGGCTGGACTGCAGCCCGTGCTTTGCGCGCACCTGCCGCTTCGGCCACTACAACTGCCTGCATGATCTGGCGCCTGCGCCGGTGCTGGATGCCCTCACGCGCCTGGCGGGCGAGCCGCTGGCCGACCCGTTGCCGCAGGTGAATTGAGTGCGCGTCCTGCTGATCAAGACCTCGTCGCTGGGCGATGTGATCCACAGCCTGCCGGCGCTGACCGATGCCATGCGCGCCATTCCCGGCATCCGCTTCGACTGGGTGGTCGAGGAGGGCTTTGCCGAGATCCCGGCCTGGCACCCGGCGGTCGAGCGGGTCATCCCGGTGGCCCTGCGCCGCTGGCGCAAGCACCTCTGGCAGACCTGGCGTCGCGGCGAGTGGCAGCAGTTCAAGGCTGCCATCGGCGCACGTGACTACGATCTGGTGCTCGATGCCCAGGGGCTGCTCAAGAGCGCCTTGCTCACCCGCTATGCGCGTGGCCTGGTGGTCGGTCTGGACCGTGCCAGCGCCCGCGAGCCGCTGGCCAGCCGCTTCTACGATCGCGGCTGCAGCGTGCCCTGGGGCGTGCATGCGGTCGAGCGTCTGCGTCAGCTGTTTGCTCAGGCGCTGGGCTATGCGCTGCCGCAAGGCCTGGGCGACTACGCCCTCGACCGCCAGCGCCTGCTCGCCGGGCGCCTGGACGCGCCTTACCTGATGTTCCTGCATGGCACCACCTGGGCCACCAAGCACTGGCCGGAGCGCTACTGGCGCGAACTGGCCGAGCAGCTGGCCGGGCAGGGCTGGGCGATCCGC
>CAZFFB010000047.1:0-10273 GCA_964517735.1 uncultured Pseudomonas sp. | reverse complement strand
GGCGCTGGTCAGCGACCTGTCGCCCGCCGAGCTGCGCCGCCGGGTCACCTCGCCCGGCGGTACCACCGAGGCGGCCATTGCCACCTTCCAGAACGGCAACTTCGAGGCGCTGGTCGAGGCGGCCCTCAAGGCCGCCGCCAGGCGCTCGGCCGAGATGGCCGAGCAGCTTGGCCGCTAAGGGAGCCGCATGATGAATGGACTGGACACCGCCGGCACCTACCTGCTGCAGACACTGGGCAGCCTGTACCTGATGATCGTGCTGCTGCGCTTTGTGCTGCAGCTGGTGCGCGCCGACTTCTACAACCCGATCAGCCAGTTCGTGGTGCGGGCGACCCGGCCGCTGCTCAATCCGCTGCGCCGGGTGGTCCCCGGATTCGGCGGGCTGGACCTGTCCTCGCTGGTGCTGGCCCTGCTGGTGCAGCTGGCGGTCATGGCGCTGATCCTGCTGCTGGCCGGGGTCGGCCTGCCCCTGGCGCTGTGGCCACAGCTGCTGGTCTGGGCGCTGATCGGGGTGGCGGCGATGTTCGTCAACCTGTTCTTCTATGCCCTGATCGCCAGCGTGATCCTCTCCTGGGTCGCGCCCCACAGCAGCAACCCCGGCGCCCAGCTGGTGCAGCAGCTCTGCGAGCCGCTGCTGATGCCCATCCGCCGCCTGCTGCCCAGCCTTGGCGGGCTGGATCTCTCACCGATCTTCGCCTTCATCGCGCTCAACCTGATGGAGATGCTGGTGATCCGCAACCTGGCAGTCATGACCCAGATGCCACGGGCCCTGAGCCCGTTCCTCTGAGCCCTCCAGGGCAGGCCGCCGCGGCGGACCTGCCCTTGCCGGCACCTGTTGCGCTCTTTAGACTGGCGCCCCTAACGTATCGGGAGCAGATCCTTGCCATCCGTCTTCCCTGAAGATTCCGTAGGCCTGGTCAGTCCCCAGGTGGCACATTTCAAAGAGCCTCTCCCGCTCGCCTGCGGCCGCCAGCTGGCCGACTACGAACTGGTCTACGAAACCTACGGCACCCTCAACGCCGCACGCAGCAATGCGGTGCTGATCTGCCACGCCCTCTCCGGCCACCACCATGCCGCCGGCTACCACAGCGCAGAAGACCGCAAGCCCGGCTGGTGGGACAGCTGCATCGGCCCGGGCAAACCGATCGATACCCGGCGCTTCTTCGTGGTCTGCCTGAACAACCTCGGCGGCTGCAACGGCTCCACCGGCCCCGGCAGCCGCAACCCGGAAACCGGCCGGCCCTACGGCGCTGACTTCCCGGTGATCACCGTCGAGGACTGGGTGCACAGCCAGGCACGCCTGGCCGATACCCTCGGCATCCGGCAGTGGGCTGCGGTGGTGGGCGGCAGCCTCGGCGGCATGCAGGCCCTGCAGTGGAGCATCAGCTACCCCGAGCGCCTGCGTCACTGCGTGGTGATCGCCTCGGCGCCCAGGCTGTCGGCGCAGAACATCGCCTTCAACGAGGTGGCCCGCCAGGCGATCCTCACCGACCCGGACTTTCACGGCGGCCACTTCCAAGAGCGCGGTGTGCTGCCGCGTCGCGGGCTGATGCTGGCGCGCATGGTCGGCCACATCACCTACCTGTCCGATGATGCCATGGGGCAGAAATTCGGCCGCGAGCTGCGCACCGACCAGCTCAACTACGACTTCCACAGCGTGGAATTCCAGGTGGAAAGCTACCTGCGCTATCAGGGCGAGGAGTTCTCCACACGCTTTGATGCCAACACCTACCTGCTGATGACCAAGGCGCTGGACTACTTCGACCCCGCGGCCCGGCACGCCGGCGATCTGGTGCAGACCTTTGCTCCGGCGCGCGCCGGCTTCTGCGTGATCTCCTTCTCCACCGACTGGCGCTTCTCGCCGGCCCGCTCGCGGGAAATCGTCGATGCGCTGGTGGCGGCCAAGAAGGATGTCAGCTACCTGGAAATCGAGTCGGCCCACGGCCACGATGCCTTCCTGATCCCCAGTCCCCGCTACATCCAGGGCTTTGCCTGCTACATGAACCGCATCAGCGTCTGAGGAGTCCGTTCCATGCGTGCCGATCTGGAAATCATCCAGGAATGGATCCCCGCCGGCAGCCGGGTACTTGACCTTGGTTGCGGCAATGGCGAGCTGTTGGCCTGGCTGCGCGAGCACAAGGGTGTGCACGGCTATGGCCTTGAGCGGGATCCGGACAAGATCGCCCTGTGCCTGGCGCGCGGGGTGAACGTCATCGAGCAGAACCTTGATCTGGGCCTGGACAACTTCGGCGATGACAGCTTCGATGTGGTGGTGATGACCCAGACCCTGCAGGCCGTGCACTACCCCGATCGCCTGCTCAGGGACATGCTGCGGGTCGGCAAGACCTGCATCATCACCTTCCCCAACTTCGGCCACTGGCGTTGCCGCTGGTACCTGGCGCGGCGTGGCGAGATGCCCCGTTCGGATTTTCTGCCCTATACTTGGTACAACACGCCTAACATCCACTTCTGCACCTTCCGCGATTTCGAGGCGCTGTGCCGCGAGCAGCGGCTGCGCGTGCTCGATCGCCTGGCGGTGGATCGCGATCACCGGCTGCACACCCTGACCCGTCTGTGGCCTAATCTGCTTGGGGAAATCGGTATTTACCGCGTCACCCGCTGACCCGTATCCATCACCGAGGAGAGATCGCCATGCGTCGTCTTGGCCTGTTCCTGCTGACCCTGTGCCTGACCCTGCCGGCTGCGGCCGAACGCCTGCAGCGGTTTGGCAATCTTGAGGTGCACTACAACGTGTTCAACTCAAGTTTCCTGCAACCTGACATCGCCGCCGCCTCAGGCCTTGTGCGCAGCAAGACCCAGGGCGTGCTCAATGTGGCGGTGCTGCGCGGCGGCAAGGCGGTACCGACCGCAACCGTCAGCGGTGAAGTGAAGAACCTGCTCGGCCAGGTGCGCTCGATCACCTTCCGCCGCGTCACCGAAGGCGAGGCGGTCTATCACCTTGGCCAGTTCACGATGAGCGATCGTGAAGTGCTGACCTTCAACCTGAAGATCCAGGACGGCAGTGCCACCCACCGCCTCGACTTCAATCAGGAAGTGTTCCCCGACTGATGAAGACTCTGACCGAACTGGTACTGGCCAGCCACAACGCCGGCAAGCTCAAGGAACTGCAGGCCATGCTCGGCGATGCCGTGCGCGTACGCTCGGTGGCCGAATTCAGCGACCATGAGCCGGAGGAAACCGGCCTGTCGTTCATCGAAAATGCCCTGATCAAGGCCCGCCATGCTGCGCACGTCTCCGGGCTGCCGGCGCTGGCGGATGACTCAGGACTGGCGGTGGATGCCCTGGGCGGGGCGCCGGGCATCTACTCGGCCCGCTATGCCGGAGTCAAGGATGATGCCGCCAACAATGCCAAGCTGCTGGAGGCCCTCCAGGGCGTACCGGATGCCGAGCGCGGTGCACAGTTCGTCTGCGCCCTGGCGCTGGTGCGCCATGCCGAGGATCCGCTGCCGATCCTCTGCGAAGGGCTGTGGCACGGGCGCATCCTGCATGAGGCGCGCGGCGCTGGCGGCTTCGGCTATGACCCGCTGTTCTGGGTCGAGGCGCAGGGTTGCGCCAGCGCCGAGCTGCCGGCGGAGCTCAAGAACCGTCTGAGCCACCGTGCCCGCGCCATGGCCCAGCTCAAGCAGCGGCTGGGCTTCGCGTGAGCCTTGCCACACCCGCCCCGGCCACGCCGGGGCTGCTGCGCCTGCCCCCCCTGGCGCTGTACATCCACATCCCCTGGTGCGTGCGCAAGTGCCCGTACTGCGACTTCAACTCCCACGCCGCCGGCCCCGAGCTGCCCGAGGACGCCTACGTCGACGCCCTGCTCGCCGACCTCGACCTTGACCTGCCCGCCGCCCACGGCCGCGAACTGACCTCGATCTTCTTCGGTGGCGGCACGCCGAGCCTGTTCTCGGCGCACGCTCTCGACCGTCTGCTGCAGGGGGTGAACCGGCGTCTGGCCTTCGCCGCCGACATCGAGATCACCCTTGAAGCCAACCCCGGCACCTTCGAGCAGGCCAAGTTCCGCGACTACCGCCGCCTTGGCATCAACCGCCTGTCGATCGGCGTGCAGAGCTTCCAGAGCGAGCAGCTCAAGGCACTGGGGCGCATCCACGACGGCGACGAGGCCGTGCGCGCCACACAGATGGCCCGCGCCGCCGGCTTCGACAACTTCAATCTTGACCTGATGCACGGCCTGCCCGGCCAGGACGTCGCAGGCGCGCTGGCTGATCTGCGCCAGGCCATCGCTCTGGAACCGACGCATCTGTCCTGGTATCAGCTGACCCTCGAGCCGAACACCCTGTTCTGGAGCCAGCCGCCGGAAATTCCCGAGGACGACATCCTCTGGGACATCCAGGAAGCCGGCCAGGCGCTGCTCGCCGCCGAGGGCTTTGTGCAGTACGAGACCTCGGCCTATGCCAGAGCAGGTCGCCGCGCGCGGCATAACCTCAACTACTGGCGCTTCGGTGACTTCCTCGGCATTGGCGCCGCCGCCCAGGCCAAGCTCAGCGACCTGGAGGGGCGGATCCGCCGCACCTGGAAGACCCGCCTGCCCAAGGACTACATGGACCCGGCCAAGCGCTTCCAGGCCGGCGAGCGGCAGCTGGAAGCCGCCGAGCTGCCCTTCGAGTTCATGATGAACGCCCTGCGCCTCACCGACGGGGTGCCGGCGGTCGTGTTCGAGCAGCGCACCGGCCTGCCGCTGGCCAGCATCGAGGCGGCCTGCGCCGCGGCGCGCACGGCAGGCCTGCTCGACGCCGATCCGGCACGCCTGAAACCGACGCCGCGCGGCCAGCTGTTTCTCAACGACCTGCTGCAGCAGTTTCTCGACTGAGCGGCTGAGGCCAGCGTCACTCGATGCGCTGGAACTTCAGGTCCCACACGCCATGCCCGAGGCGCTCGCCACGGCGCTCGAACTTGGTCACCGGGCGCTCCTGCGGGCGCGGCACATAGGTGCCGTCCTCGGCCAGGTTGCGATAGCCCGGTGCAGCGTTCATCACCTCGAGCATGTGCTCGGCGTAAGGCTGCCAGTCGGTGGCCATGTGCAGCACGCCACCGATCTTGAGCTTCTGGCGGATCAGTTCGGCAAACGCCGGCTGGACGATGCGCCGCTTGTGGTGCCGGGCCTTGTGCCAGGGATCGGGGAAGAACAGCAGTACGCGATCGAGGCTGGCATCGGCCACGCACTGGCGCAGCACATCCAGCGCATCGCAGCTGTATACGCGCAGGTTGGTCAGATTCTGCGCCAGCGCGCCGGAGAGCAGTGCGCCGACACCCGGCTTGTGTACCTCGACGCCGATGAAGTCCTGCTCCGGGGCGCTCGCGGCCATCTCCAGGGTCGAATGACCCATGCCAAAGCCGATCTCGAAGGTGCGTGACGCTTGGCGGCCAAACACCTGATCGAAGTCGCGCAGGCCATCTTCCAGCTGCAGGCCGAACTTCGGCCAGCCCAGGTCAAGGCCACGCTGCTGGCCGTCGGTCATGCGCCCGGCACGCATCACGAAACTCTTGATGGTGCGCAGGCGCGGCGCTTCGCCGGCGGTTTCCGGCGCGTGTTGGATTTCGTCGGTCATGGAAACGTCCTAAGAGACAGACCAGCCCCACCCTTGCGGGCAGGACGGGTCGTACTGAACTCGGGGCAGCGCGACGCTGCCCGGTACATAGCGGCGCTGACGGGCTCCGGCCCGCGCAACGCACCGTGCAGCAGGCGTGCTTAAGCGATCAAGCCTTCCAGCGGCGAGGACGCGCTGGCGTAGAGCTTTTTCGGCATGCGCCCGGCCAGATACGCCAAGCGGCCGGCGATGATGGCGTGCTTCATCGCCTCGGCCATCAGCACCGGATGCTGGGCGTGGGCGATGGCGCTGTTCATCAGCACCGCCTCGCAGCCTAGCTCCATGGCGATGGTGGCGTCGGAAGCCGTGCCCACCCCGGCATCGACCAGCACCGGCACCTTGGCCTCTTCGAGGATGATGCGCAGGTTGTAGGGGTTGCAGATGCCAAGCCCCGTGCCGATCAGCCCGGCCAGCGGCATCACCGCGATGCAGCCGATCTCGGCCAGCTGGCGGGCGACGATCGGGTCGTCGCTGGTGTAGACCATCACGTCAAAACCGTCCTTGACCAGCACTTCGGCAGCCTTGAGAGTCTCGATGACGTTGGGGAACAGGGTCTTCTGGTCGGCCAGCACTTCCAGCTTGACCAGGTTGTGGCCGTCGAGCAGCTCGCGGGCCAGGCGGCAGGTGCGTACCGCATCCTCGGCGTCGTAGCAGCCGGCGGTGTTGGGCAGGATGGTGTAGCGGTCCGGGCTGATCACCTCGAGCAGGTTCGGCTCACCGGGAGCCTGGCCGATGTTGGTGCGGCGCACCGCAACGGTGACGATCTCGGCACCGGAAGCCTCGATGGCCCGGCGGGTCTCGTCAAGATCCTGGTACTTGCCGGTGCCGACCAGCAGGCGCGAGTGGAAGGTGCGGCCGGCCAGCACCAGCGGTTGATCGATCGGGGTGGACAGGCTCATCGAAGGCTCCTCAGCGGACGGGCACGGGGCAGGCAAGGGGAAACGGCGCGGCAGCGACTAGCCGCCGCCGATGGCGTGCACCACCTCGACCCGGTCGCCGTCCTGCAGCCGGGTACGGGTGTGCTGGCTGCGCGGCACGATCTCGAGGTTGAGCTCGACCGCCACGCGCTTGCCGGCCAGTTCAAGACGCACCAGCAGGTCAGCGACGCTCAGGCCATCGGGCAGGTCGCAGGCTTCGCCATTGAGCTGAATGTGCATGGGTATCCGCTCGCAAACTCGGGGAAAGGCGGCATTCTAGCGCCCTTGACCGGGGATCACCAAGGCGCCGGGCGGACGACTCAGCCACCGCGCGGCCGCGCCCGCCAGGCGGCCAGCGCCAGACACAGCCAGCCGAGCATGAGGCACAGCCCGCCCAGCGGGGTGATCAGGCCGAGCTTCAGGCTGCTCAGGGTCAGCAGGTAGAGGCTGCCGGAGAACAGCAGGATGCCGGCAACGAACAGCGCCCCGGCCGCACTGAGCAGCCACGAGCGCCAGTGCAAGGCCAGCGCGCCGACACCCAGCAGCGCCAGGGCGTGGATCAGCTGGTAGAGCACGCCGGTCTGGAACACGGCGAGATGTTCGGGACTCAGCCGGGCACGCAGACCATGCGCCGCGAAGGCACCAAGGGCGACACCGGTAAGGCCCAGCAGCGCGGCGAGCAGGACGAAGGGGCGTGACATGGGGCAGGTTCCTGCGGATCAGGCCGCCCCAGAGGGCGGCCCTGGCGGTGTGCAACGGGACGGGATCAGGCCAGCAGCCGTCCCTTGAGCTTGTTCATCGCGTTCTTTTCCAGCTGGCGGATGCGCTCGGCGGAGACGTTGTACTTGGCCGCCAGCTCGTGCAGGGTGGCCTTCTCCTCGGCCAGCCAGCGCTGATAGAGAATGTCGCGGCTGCGCTCGTCCAGATTGCTGAGCGCCTCGTGCAGGCTGGCGTTGGCGCTGTCGCTCCATTCGGCCTCCTCGAGCTGGCGGGCCGGATCGTAGCGGTTGTCTTCCAGGTAGTGGGCGGGCGCCTGGAAGGCGGTGTCGTCGTCGGCATCACTGGCCGGATCGAAAGCCATGTCCTGACCGGTCAGGCGGCTTTCCATCTCGCGCACTTCACGCGCCTCGACACCCAGGGTCGCAGCGACCGCATTCACCTCGTCGTTGTTCAGCCAGGCCAGACGCTTCTTCTGGCTGCGCAGGTTGAAGAACAGCTTGCGCTGCGCCTTGGTGGTGGCGACCTTGACGATCCGCCAGTTGCGCAGGATGAATTCGTGAATTTCGGCGCGGATCCAGTGCACCGCAAAGGACACCAGGCGCACGCCCATCTCGGGGTTGAAGCGCTTGACCGCCTTCATCAGGCCGACGTTGCCTTCCTGGATCAGGTCGGCCTGGGCCAGGCCGTAACCGGAGTAGCTGCGGGCGATATGCACCACGAAGCGCAGGTGGGCCAGCACCAGCTGGCGGGCGGCCTCAAGGTCCTGCTCGTAGTAGAGACGCCCGGCCAGCTCGCGCTCCTGCTCGATCGACAGCAGCGCGATGCTGTTGACCGACTGCACATAGGCCTCCAGGTTGGCGCCGGGGACCAGGGCTTGGACAGGTTGCAGAGACGTGGACATGGACACCCTCCGAGGTTGCGAATCAGCGCGGCACTATAGCACCGCACCCTTGCGACCGTGAATCGGCCGCCCAGGTTCCGCCATCCTAGCGCGGCGCCAGCTGGCGCAGGTGACGGGCCACGGCCAGCCAGGCACCGACCCAGCCCAGCAGCACAGCCGCCGCCAGCAGGGTCAGTGCATCGTCCAGCGGCACGCCGGCCAGGGCGAAGTCGCTGCCATAAAGGCCCGCAAGGCCGATCACCGCCTCGTTCAGCCAGCCAAGCCCCACATGCAGCAGCAGCCAGGCGAGCAGCCCGGCACCAACACCATAAAAAGCCCCGGCATACAGGAACGGACGACGCACATACCCATCGGTCCCGCCGACCAGCTTGATCACCTCGATCTCGGCACGGCGGTTCTCGATATGCAAACGGATGGTATTGCCGATCACCAGCAGCAGGCCGGCCACCAGCACCACCGCCAGACCGAAGACGAAGCGCTCGCCAAGGTGCAGGATCGCCCCCAGCCGCTCGACCCACTGCAGATCCAGCTGGGCCTGCTCGACGCCTGAAAGCGCCGCCAGCTCGCTGCGCAGCCCCTCCAGCGCCTCGCGCTCGATCGCCTGCGGCGTGACCAGCACCACCGCCGGCAGGGGGTTCTCCGGCAGGGCGCGCAGGGCATCACCGAGCCCGGAATAACTCTGCAGCTGCTCCAGCGCCTGCGCCGGGGCGATCCATTCGGCGGCCTGCACCGCCTCAAGCTCAGCGATGCGCTCGCGCAGCCGCAGGCCTTCGGCCTCCGGCACGTCCAGTTCGAGGAAGACGGAAATCTGCGCCGCCTGCTGCCAGGAGCCGCCCAGGCGCTCGACATTCTCCAGCAGCAGCGCAAGGCCCATCGGCAGCGCCAGGGCAATCCCCATCACCAGGCAGGTGAGGAAGCTGCCAAACGGCTGCAGAAACAGCCGGCGCAGGGCATCGACCAAGCTGGCGCGGTGACTTTCCAGATAGGCGCCAAACAGGCTGCTCCAGTCGGTACGTTCGACCTCCTCGAGATGGCGCTGGCGGGTCTGGCGGGCACCCTCTTCGGCGCCACGGGGCAATTTGCTGCTGCTCATCGGACCGGTACTCCATCACTGATCAGGCGACCACGCTGCAGGGTCAGCAGCCGATGGCCCATGCGGGCAATCAGCGCCAGGTCATGGCTGGCAATCAGCACGGTGGTGCCCAGGCGATTGATATCCTCGAACACCCCCATGATTTCCGCCGCCAGGCGCGGATCAAGGTTGCCGGTCGGCTCATCGGCGAGCAGCAGCGCCGGCTGGTGCACCACCGCACGAGCAATGCCGACGCGCTGCTGCTGGCCACTGGAAAGGTCCGCGGGGTACAGCTCGCCCTTGTCCTTGAGGGAGACCCGCTCCAGCGCCTCGCTGACCCGCTGCTCGATGTCTTCACGGCTCAGGCCGAGGATCTGCAGCGGCAGGGCGATGTTGGCGAACACCGTACGATCGAACAGCAGGTGATGATTCTGGAACACCACACCGATCTGCCGGCGCAGGAAGGGAATTTCGGCGTTGCCGATCGCACCGATGTCCTGGCCGGCCAGCAGCAGCCGGCCACTGGTCGGCCGCTCCAGCGCCAGCAGCAGGCGCAGCAGGGTACTCTTGCCCGCCCCCGAATGCCCGGTGACGAACAGGAATTCGCCGCGCCGGGCCTCAAAGCTCAGCTCGTGCAGGCCGACGTGACCATTGGGGTAGCGCTTGCCCACCTGCTCGAAACGGATCATGGCGCCTCCTGCTCCGCAAACAGTGCCTTGACGAAGGCCTCGGCCTCGAAGGGGCGCAGATCATCGATGCCCTCGCCGACGCCGATGTAACGGATCGGCAGGCTCATCTGCTTGGCCAGGGCGAAGATCACCCCGCCCTTGGCGGTGCCGTCCAGCTTGGTCAGCACCACGCCGGTGGCCCCGGCGGCGCGGCAGAACTCCTGTGCCTGGCTGATGGCGTTCTGGCCGGTGATGGCGTCCAGCACCAGCAGCACCTCCAGGCTGGCCTCGGGGCTGGCCTTTTTGACACTGCGGGAAATCTTGGACAGCTCGTCCATCAGGCCCTTCTTGTTGTGCAGGCGGCCTGCGGTATCGGCAAT
>CAZFFB010000046.1:0-10275 GCA_964517735.1 uncultured Pseudomonas sp. | reverse complement strand
CGCAGCACCCAGGATCGCGGCCTGGGTCTGGGCTTGGCCATCGTCGAGAAGATCGTGCGCATGCTCGGCCACCGCATCCGCGTGCACTCGCGCGAGGGCTTCGGCTCCTGCTTCGCCGTCGAGGTGCCCTATGCGCGCAGCGTGTCGCGGGTGCGCGAGCAGAGCGAGCTGCCGCCGCCGCCCGGCGAGCACCTGCGGGGCGCGCGGGTCTGGGTGGTCGACAATGACGCGGCGATCTGCGCCGGCATGCGCACCCTGCTCGAAGGCTGGGGCTGCACCGTGGTCACCGCGCTGTCCGGCGACGACCTCGCCCGCCAGGTCGACACCGTGCAGGGCGAGGCGGACATCCTGGTCGTCGACTACCACCTCGACAACGGCCACACCGGCGCCGAGCTGGTGCGCGAACTCAACGCCCGGCGCAGCGCGCCGCTGCCGGTGCTGATGATCACCGCTAACTACAGCAACGACCTCAAGCTGCAGATGCGCGAGCTGGGCCAGGTGCTGATGCACAAGCCGGTGCGGCCGATGAAGCTGAAGACGGCGATGAGCCATCTGCTGGAGCGCAGTCGCTGCTGAGGCGGCGGGCTGGATAAGCGCGCTGCCGCCTATTCACCCTGGCGCTGCGGCTCGACAGCAGGCATTTCCCGAGAGCGAGACGAGGAGTCGAGCGATGCAAGGCAAGGCAATCCATGTTCAGGCGGGCGGCGGTTACGAGCGGGTGCTGGTCGGCCAGTCGCAGGCCGCCGCGCCGCGGGCGGGCGAGATCAGCGTGCGGCTGCACGCCAGTTCGCTCAACTATCACGACTTCGCGGTGGTCAGCGGCATGTGGGGGCCGAGCGAGCCGCGCATCCCGATGGCCGACGGCGCCGGCGAGGTGATCGCGGTGGGCGAGGGCGTCGAGGAGTTCGCCGTCGGCGATGCGGTGGTCAGTACCTTCTTCCCCACCTGGCTGGCCGGCGAGCCGCAGGTCGAGGGCTTCGCCACGGTGCCGGGCGATGGCGTCGACGGTTATGCCCGCGAGTTCGTCACCGCTGCGGCGAGCGCCTTCACCCGTGCACCGCGCGGCTGGAGCCATGCCGAGGCGGCGACCCTGACCACCGCGGGGCTGACCGCCTGGCGCGCGCTGATGGCTGACGGCGGCCTGAAGCCGGGCGATAGCGTGCTGGTGCAGGGCAGCGGTGGGGTCTCGGTGTTCGCCCTGCAGTTCGCCCGCCTGGCCGGTGCCACGGTGATCGCCACCTCGTCCTGCGACGCCAAGCTGGAGCGCCTGCGGGCGTTGGGCGCTGGCGCGACCATCAATTACCGCCGCACGCCGGAGTGGGGCGCGCGGGTGCACGAGCTGACCGGCGGGCGCGGCGTCGATCATGTCATCGAAGTTGGTGGGCCGGGCACCCTGGCGCAGTCGATGGAGGCGGTACGGGTCGGCGGGCACATTTCGCTGATCGGCATTCTCACCGGTCTGGGCGGCGAGCTGCCGATCATCCCGGCACTGCTCAAGCAGATCCGCCTGCAGGGTGTGCTGGTCGGCAGCCGTGCGCAGCAGCAGGACATGATTCGCGCCATCGAGGCCAGCGGCCTGCGTCCGCAGATCGACCGCCGCTTCGCGCTGGAAGAGATCGTCGCGGCTTTCCGCTATCAGGAAAGCAACCGCCACTTCGGCAAGATCTGCCTGGAGTTCTGAGGTGGTGCGGCCCGTTGCGACGAGCCGCACCACCTTGTGGGCTCAGCGGCGCAGATAGGCGCTGAAGTCGATGTCGCCGGCGCTGAGGATGGCCTGCACGCGGTTGTGCACGCCGAGCTTGCGCAGGATGGCGGAGACGTGGGCCTTGACCGTGGTCTCGGCGATGTCGAGGTTGTAGGCGATCTGCTTGTTGGACTCGCCCTTGGTCATGCGCTCCAGTACCAAGAGCTGCTTGCGGGTCAGCGCCTGCAGCAGTTCCGGCGGGATGCCCGGCTCGTCGTGGCCGACCCGCCGCGCGCTGGGCTTGCTGGAGCGGATGATCTCCGAGGGCAGGTAGACGTTGCCGTTGAGGATCTGCTCGATGGCCTCGGTCATCTGCGCGCGCGGCGAGGACTTGGTGATGAAACCGACCGCGCCGTAGGTGATGGCCTGCAGGACGATCTGCTTGTCTTCCTCGGCGGAGACGATCACCACCGGAATGGTCGGTGCCTCGTTGCGCAGGGTCATCAGGCCGTTGAGGCCGTGCATGCCGGGCATGTTCAGGTCGAGCAGGATCAGGTCGAGGTCGTCGTGTTCCTGGGTCAGGGCCAGGGCGCTGTCGAGGTCGGAGGTTTCCATCACCTCGCAGCCCGCGAAGCCGTCGCTGATGACGTTGTGGATGGCTTCGCGGAACAGCGGGTGGTCGTCGGCAATCAGGATTTTGTACATGGCCTTCACCAGATTCTTGTCGTTATCGATGGGGTGCGGCATTCAAGGCAGCGGTGCGGGGGTGGCGGCCTGCAGCGGCAGTCCGGCCTGCTGCCAGGCATCGACGCCGTCACGGTACCAGTACAGCCGGGTATAGCCCAGCGCGGCGGCGCGCTTGCTGGCGTTCCACGACAGCCAGCAGTCGGACTTGCAGTAGAACACCAGCGCGCGGTCGCGGTCGCCGCCGCTGGCCTGCTTGAGGTAGTGGGCGAAATAGTCCGACCAGCGAGATTCCAGACGGCCCTCGCCGACGTTGGCCAGCCACAGGCTGCCGGGGATGTTCTGGTGCGGCTCGTCGCTGGCGAACTGGCCGTGCAGCCAGGGGCGGCGGAACACGTCGATCAGCACCGGTTGCTCGGGGCCGTCCAGCAGGCACTGCAGGGTGGCGGTATCGACGGTCCGCGCACCGTCCACCGTGGCCGGGGTGGGGCTGCGGTAGCGGTCCAGGCGATAGCCGTCGGTGGAGAACAGCGCATCCTCTCCGGCCTGGGCGGAGAGCAGGCCGCACAGCAGAGGCAGGCAGAGCACGGCAGCGAGCAGTCGCGACATGGCAGGGGTTTCCCTTGTTGTTTGCGACTATTTATCGGCCAGGCGCAGTGCTTTGGGAATTCTACGATGGAGGCGAAAGGCGGCACCAAAGTAGTAATTTTGCGAAAAGTCCGTCATCCATGGCGCGCCCTAGGCATTGCGCCTGAGCGCGGCGTGCTGCGGGTTGAAGGTCAGTACGGCCAGCGCCGCGCACAGCAGGGTGACGCCCAGGCAGACCAGCAGGGCGGTGACGCTCAGGCGCTGGTAGAGGGCGAAGCGCACCAGCTCCACCGCGTGGCTGAACGGGTTGAGGGCGCACAGCCAGTACAGCCATTCGCTGGCCTCGCGCATCTTCCACAGCGGATAGAGCGCCGAGGACAGGAAGAACAGCGGGAAGATCACGAAGTTCATCACCCCGGCGAAGTTCTCCAGCTGGCGAATGCCGTTGGACAGCAACAGGCCCAGTGCCGCCAGCATCAGCGCGGCGAGCAGCAGCGCCAGCAACGCGCAGAGCAGTCCCCAGGCCGGCGGCTGCACGCCGTACAGCCAGGCGATGGCGAGGAAGGCGTACACCTGCAGCAGCGACAGCAGGCTGGTGGCCAGCAGCTTGGCGGCGAGCAGGAACGGCCGCGGCAGCGGGCTCATCAGCAGCACGCGCATGCTGCCCATCTCGCGGTCGTAGACCATCGACAGCGAGCCCTGCATGCCGTTGAACAGCAGGATCATGCAGGCCAGCCCCGGCACTATGTAGGTCTCGTAGGTGATGTAGGTGTCGTAGGGCTCGATGATGGCTATCCCTAACGCAGCGCGGAAACCGGCGGCGAACACCAAGAGCCACAGCAGCGGGCGCACCAGCGCGCTGAGAAAGCGCGAGCGCTGCTGGACGAAGCGCAGCCATTCGCGCAGCACGATGCCGCGCAGGCATTCCAGGTAAGCGGTCATGCGGCAACCTCGGTGAGGCGGGCGAAGCTGGCGGGCAGGTCCTCGCCGCCTTCGGCGAGGCTGGCCGCCGTGCCGCGGGCGACCAGGCGGCCGCGATGGAGGATCAGCAGCGGATCGTCGGCCTGCACCTCGTCGAACAGGTGGGTGGTCCACAGCACGGTGAGGCCGTCCTCGGCGCAGAGCGTGCGCACGTGCTGGTTGAGCGCCTGGCGGCTGGCCGGGTCAAGGCCGGCGCTGGCTTCGTCGAGCAGCAGAAGCTGCGGTCGGTGCAGCAGCGCGCGGGCGATCTCCACCCGGCGGCGGTGGCCGCCGTTGAGTGTGCGCACCGGCTCGCGGCGGCGCTCGGCGAGCTGCTGGCGGGCCAGCTCCAGCTCGATGCGTTCGCCGGCGACCGCGCGCGGCAGGCCGTGCAGGGCGGCGTGGTAGCGCAGGTTCTGCTCCACCGAGAGGTCGAGATCGAGGGTGCTCTGCTGGAACACCACGCCGATCTGCGCCAGCGCGCGGCGCGGCTGTGCGCGGATCGAGCAGTCGCCGATGCGGATGTCGCCCTCCTGCAGGTCATAGAGGCGGGTGAGCAGGGCGATCAGGGTCGACTTGCCGGCGCCGTTGGGGCCGAGCAGGGCGTTGAAGCGTCCGGGCGCCAGGGCGAAATCCAGCCCGGCCAGCGCCTGGCGCGCGCCGTAGGCGAAGCCGACCCCGGACACCTCGAGGCCGATCATGGCGTCACCACCACGCCCCACGGGTAGCGGCCGACCTTGATCGACTTGGTGACCTTGAGGCTGTCCAGGTCGATCACCGAGACATCGCCGCTGACCCCGTTGGTGGTCAAGAGCTGCTTCTCGCCGGGGGTGAAGGCCATGTGCCAGACGCGGCGGCCGACCAGCAGGTAGTCGAGCACCTCGTAGGTCCTGGCATCGACCACCGCCACGTGG
Source organism: uncultured Pseudomonas sp. (assembly GCA_964517735.1). GTDB lineage: Bacteria > Pseudomonadota > Gammaproteobacteria > Pseudomonadales > Pseudomonadaceae > Geopseudomonas. The sequence goes on along the minus strand of CAZFFB010000046.1, from coordinate 5,445 downwards.
TTGGCCGGGCCGAGGGCGACGAAGGCGTACTTGCCGTCGCTGCTCAGCTTGACGCCGACCGGCTGCACCTTGTCCGGGTGCACGCCCTTGATCGCGAAGTTGAGCACCTTGACCGGCTGGCGGCTGGCGACGTCGATCACCGTGACGGTGCCGCCGATCTCCGCCGAGGCCCACAGCAGCTTGCCGTCCTGGCTGAACTCGACGTGGCGCGGGCGCTGGTCGACCTGTGTGTTGTCGACCAGCTCGTGGGTGGCGGTGTCGATCCAGTGCAGCATGCTGGTGGTCTCGCTGGTGTTCACCGCCCACTTGCCGTCCGGGCTGACCGCCATGCCCTCCGGCTCGACGCCGACGTCGATCTGCGCCAGCACCTGCTCGCTGTCGACGTCGACCACGGTGACCAGCGCGTCGTCCTCGTTGGAGATGTACAGCCACTTGTCGTTGGGGTGCAGGGCGAACTGCTCGGGGTCGGCGCCGGAGGGCAGCTCCTTGACGATCTTGCGGGTGGCCAGATCCATCACCTGCACGCGGTCGGAGTCGCTGGCGCAGATGTACAGCAGCTTGTTGTCGCTGGACAGGGTCAGGCCGCGCGGGCGCATGCCGACCTCCAGCGTTTCCACCGTTTCCAGCTTGTCGAGGTCGATCACGCTGAGGGTGTTGTCCTTCTCGTTGGACACATAGGCGGTGGCGGCCAGCAGCGGGCCGGCGGCGCCCAGCAGCGGCGCGGCGCTCAGGGTGGCGAGCAGGGTCTTGTGCATGGTGGGCCTCTTGTTGTGGTTGTCGGGCGGTTCATGGGTGCGCGCGGCGCACCCTGCAAGGCCGCAGTCGTAGGGTATGGGCGGGCTGGCTTCAGCCGCCGTTGGCGGCCAGGTTGCAGCGGCTTTCCGGGCGGTCGAAGCCCAGGCTGTCGAGGTCGGTGAGCGGGTGCAGGAAGCCGTCCTGCGGCGAGGTGGTGACCAGCGCACGCGGGTGCACCACGGGGATCGGCTGGCGCAGCTGGCCGTTCCAGTCGCGGTAGCTCAGCTTGCGGCCCTTGAAGCCGTCCAGCGGCAGCTCGGCGGACAGCGCCAGCTGGCGGATCGCCGCGGGATCGCTGCTCTTCAGCTTGTTCGCCGCGGTGGCGATGCTGCGCACGGCGATCCAGGCGGCGAAGTCGCGGTCGTTCATCCAGCGTTTCGCGTGTTTCTCGAAGCGCTTCTGCAGCTAGGCGGCGCCGTAGGTTTCCACGGTCTTGTGCCAGCCGGTCGGGGTCAGGCCCTGGGTGCCGGCCACCGGGCGCGGGTACCAGGTGTGGTAGGGCACGTACTCGCCGAAGTCGCCGCGCTCGTCGGCGACCAGCACCACGTCGTACTCGGCGGTCTGGGTGAACAGCGGCATCTCGGCCTGGGCGCTGCGGCGCTGGTCGTTGTCGAAGCTCCACGGCTTCTCGGCGACGATCTTCACCCCGAAGCGCTTGGCGGCGCGGCGCAGGGCGTCGGCGTAGGCCGCGTCGTCTTCGGTCGGGCCGGGGATCAGCAGGGCGCGGTTCCACTTGCGCACGGCGAGGAACTGGCCGAGGGCGTCGGCGAGCATGGCGCGGCTGGGCAGGGTGTGCAGCACGTTGCTCGCGCAGGCGTCGGTGCGCAGGGCATCGTCGGCACTGCCGGCGTTGAACAGCAGGCTGTCGGGCAGCGCCGCGCTCAGCTGGCGCAGGCTGTCGGCCGGGGCGTTGACCACGAACAGGCGCAGACCGGACTCGTGCAGGGCGCGCGCCCGTTCCAGCAGCGCCGCGGGGCTGGCGGCCTCGGCGCTCTCCAGCCGGTAGGCGTGCTTGAGGAAGCGCCCGGTGCGGTTGCTGTCGGCGATGGCCAGCTCGGCGCCGCGCAGGCCGGCGTCCTCCGGCTCGGGAATGACGTTGGACAGCACCGGGCCGCGCTCGGGCGTGTGCTCCAGGTAGCCGATGCGGATGTCCAGCGCGGCTTGGGCGACGCCGGCCGCCAGCAGGCCGAGGGTGGTGATCAGGCAGGGCAGCAGTGTGCGCATGGACAGCCTCCTTGGGGATGCTGCCAGCTTAGGAAGGGCGGGAGGCTGGGCAAATATGCAGAAAGTAGCGCCGGACCGGTACCAAGGTACTGGTCCGGCGGCGGGATGCAGCTTTTAGGATGGGCCTACAACGACAATAAGGAACCCCGCCATGTCTTCGCTCAGAACCCTGTGCCTGCCCGTCCTGCTGATTCTCGGCATGGTCGGTTTCGACACCAGCCACGCCGCCGGCGATCTGACCCGCCGCACCGAGGCGCTGCCCGACCTGGTGATGGGCTCGGAGGCCAGCGACTACAGCCTGTCGCAGACCGAGTACCAGTTGGAGACCGGCAAGGCCTACCAGCTGAAGATCGTTTCCACCGGGCGCAAGGAGTACGCCTTCCAGGCGCCGGAATTCGCCACCGCCATCTACCTGCGCAAGGTCGAGGCCGGCGGCGTGGAGATCAAGGCGGTGACCCTCACCGAACTGGAATTCGAGGATGTCGGCGAGGCGGAGATCTACTTCGTGCCGATCAAGCCCGGCAAGTTCCGCTTCTACAACAAGGGGCTGGAAGGCAAGGGCATGCAGGGCACCTTCGTGGTGCGCTGACAACCCGACTGTCGAGGCCTGAGCCATGGCCGCGCCGCTTTCCGCCCTGGGTCGCGCCAGCCTGCTGGTCAGCGCCCTGTTCCTCGCCGTGCTGCTGGTCTGTCTGGCGCTGGTGCTGCGCCAGGCCGAGCTGGACATCCGCCGCGAACTGCAGGCCGCCGACAGAGTGGCGCGCTTCCTCGCCCTGCGCGCGGCGGACGATCCGGCGCTGCTCGACGCCAGCCTGACCGCCAACCTGCGCCATCTGGAGCTGGATTGGGGCGACGGCGCCCGCGGCGGCGCCGTGGACAATCCTCTGGCGCACTGGCTGGCCGGGCGCTTCGCCGACCTGCCGGTGTACCGGGTGGCGCTGAGCGACGGGCGTAGCCTGAGCATCCGCGTCAGCCCGCTCGACGAGCTGGACGAGGTGTGGGAGTCGCTGCTGCAGCTCTTGGCGCTGTTTCTCGTCGCCTGGCTGTTGTGCCTGGGCGCCAGCGCCTGGCTGGTGGGGCGCGGTCTCAGCCTGCTCACCGAGGTGCTGCGCGCCCTGCAGGCGATTGCCGGCGGCGCGCTGGACACTCGCCTGCCCGAGTACGCGCAGCCCGAGGCGCGGCGCCTGGCCGGGCAGGTCAACGCCATGGCCCAGGCCCTGCAGCAGGCCGGCGCCGACAACCCGGCGCTGACCGCCGCCCTGCTGGACACCCAGGAGCGCGAGCGCACCCGCCTGGCCCAGGCGCTGCACGACGATGTCGGGCAGATCCTCGCCGGCATGCGCGCCCAGCTCTACCTGCTCGGCCATTGCCACGACCAGCCGCAGCAGGTCGCAGCGATCAGCCGGCGCCTGCAGGACACCAGCGAGCAGATGCAGCAGAGCTTCCGCCGTCTGGTGCGCGATCTCTATCCGGTGATGCTGGAGCACCTCGGCCTCGGCGAGGCGGTGCGCCAGCACGTCGAGCAGTGGCAGGCGCAGCAGGGGCTGCCCTGCGCGCTGGAGCTGGACGAGGCGCTGCCGCGCCTGCGCGACGAGGCGCGCGCGCACGTGTTCCGCCTGCTGCAGGAGGCGCTGACCAATGTCGCCCGGCATGCCGGCGCGCAGCGCGCCGAGGTGCGCCTGACCTGTCGCGGCGCCGACCTGCGCCTGGAGGTGTGCGACGACGGGCATGGCCTGCCGACGCCGCTGCGCGAGGGCGTCGGCCTGCGCTCGATGCGCGAGAGGGCGCGCTGCCTCGGCGCCGCCTTGCAACTGCACGACGCCGCGCCGCGCGGCCTGCGTCTGTGCGTGGAGATTCCTTGGCGGGAGTGGACTGCATGAACATCCTGATCGTCGACGACCATGCGGTGGTGCGCCAGGGCTATGCCAGCCTGCTGGCGACCCTGCTCGATGATGTCGTGGTGAGCGAGGCGGACAACGGCGAGGACGTGCTGCAGCGGGTCGCCCGCGAGTGCCCGGACCTGCTGATCCTCGACGTCGGCCTGCCCGGCATCAGCGGCCTGGAAACCGCCCGGCGCCTGCTGGCCCGCGAGCCGCAGCTGCGCGTGCTGTTCTTCAGCATGCACGACGAGCTGCCGGTGGTGCGCAAGGCGCTGGAGACCGGCGCGCGTGGCTATCTGACCAAGAGTGCGCCGCCGCAGGTGCTGCTGGAGGCGGTGCGCAAGGTGCTGGCCGGGCATACCTACATCGAGCACGGTCTGGCCACCGCGCTGGCCTGCGCCGGTCAGGAAGGCCAGGACCCGCGCCTGCGCGGCATGACCCAGCGCGAGCTGGAGATCTTCGTGCTGCTGGCCCGCGGCGTCGCCCTGCGGCAGATCGCCGAAAAGCTGTGCATCAGCGCCAAGACGGTGTCCAACTACCAGACCCTGCTGAAGAACAAGCTGCAGGTCGGCAGTCAGAGCGAGCTGGTGCATCTGGCCATCGACACCGGGCTGCTGCGGGTGGGGCAGGCGGGGGCGTAGGGCAGGCGCGTTTCGCCTGCCCGGCTAGCTCAGAGGTACTTTTGCAGGATCGCCTGTTTTTGCGCGGACGCTGTATTGACGACGGCCTGCGCCTCGGCGATGCGTTGTTGCAGCGCCTCGACTTCGGCGACCAGACGGCGCTGTTCGTCCAGCGTCGGCACCGGCACCTTGAGATGGCGCATCTTGGTGGCGTTGATGTTGTTCTGGCCAGCCGACTTGACGGCTTTGCTGATGGCCTCTTGCCGGAAGGCCGGCGAGTTCATCATCAGACAGAGGAACAGCGGCAGCACCTTCGCGCTGTCCGGCACCACGCGCACCAGATAGGAGGCGAAACAGTAGTCGCCGTCCAGATCGAACAGCCCGGTTTTTCCAACGTGGTCAAGACTGCCGTTGGTACGGTTGAACAGCAGGTCGCCGCGATTGAGCCGGTATTTGGAAAACTCCTCGGCGGAGATGTCCGCACACTTCATCGCACCGTTGTCGACCATGCGGCCCTGGGCGATTTCGTTCATGCGGAAGATGCGATAACCGATGCCGGCCTCGTTCATCTTCTCCGACAGGCCGTACTGCACGTCGCGGCTGATCTCATCGACACTCAGTAGCGGAGCGGCAGAGGCGTAGACGGCGGCGACCCTGGCGTCGATGGCGGCCTGGCTCTGGGCGATGAGCGTCTGGGCTTGGGTTGCTGCGCTATCGAAAATTCCGCATTCGGTAATTATGTCCTGTTGGGTTTTACTTGGTGGTACTGGGATTTTTAATCCGCCAAGCTTTGTCTGATTGACATTGGATTGAGCCATGCCTGCTGCCTGAGAAAGCAATTCGCTGATGCAGTACTTTATTGCCAGCATCAAGTATTGCGGATTCAGGTCGTTAGGTTTTTTGGGGGTGAGTCCAACAATTGCCTG
>CAZFFB010000045.1:0-10458 GCA_964517735.1 uncultured Pseudomonas sp. | reverse complement strand
AGCTGCGCCGCAGCGAGCTGCTGCTGCGCGCCGGCCGTCGTGAAGAGGCCCTTGAGCTGCTGACCCAGGCACGCCAGCAGCAGCCCGACTATGCCCTGCAGCTGCATCAGATCGAAATTGACACCCTCTCGCGACTGGATGATCCCGACCAGGCCAGACGCAGCCTCGCCGCGGCACTGGAGCAGTTCCCGGAGGACCTCAATCTGCTGTATGTGCGGGCCATGCTCGCCGAGCAGCGCGGAGATCTGGCCACCCTGGAAGCCGATCTGCGCTTCATCCTCAAGCGTGAGCCCGAAAACGCCATGGCCCTCAATGCCCTCGGTTACACCCTGGCCGACCGCACCACTCGCTACGCCGAGGCGCTGGATCTGATCACACAGGCCCATGCCCTGAATCCGGAGGATCCCGCAATCCTCGACAGCCTCGGCTGGGTGCATTACCGGCTCGGCAATCTGCCCGAGGCTGAACGCTGGCTGCGCGAAGCCCATGCGCGCATGCCCGATCAGGAGATTTCCGCCCATCTGGGCGAGGTGCTGTGGCTGCGTGGCCAGCGCCGCGAGGCCTGGCTGATCTGGCGTGAGGCGCTTGAGCGCGAGCCCGATGGCCCGCTCCTGCGCGAGACCCTGCGCCGCCTGACCGGCCAGGAGACGCCATGAAACGCGCCCTGCTCTGGCTATGGTTGGGCGCCGCCCTGCTGCTGGGCGGCTGCTCGGCCTTCGCCCCACAAGAGGCTGTCGAGGGCAGTGGTGAAACTCAGCGCTGGCGCAGCCACAAGACGCAGGTTGCCGGGATCGATGCCTGGCAGATCAGCGGCAAGGTCGGGATCCGTGCCGTGCAGGACTCGGGCAGCGGCACGCTGTTCTGGCTGCAGCGTCAGGACTATCACGATATCCGCCTGTCCGGCCCGCTCGGCCGCGGCGCAGCGCGCCTGACCGGGCGCGAGGGCGAGGTGTTGCTGGAAGTGGCCAATCAGGGCCGCTACCAGGCCGCCTCTGCCGAGGATCTTCTGCAGCAGCAGCTGGGCTGGCGCCTGCCGGTCAGCCACCTGCTGTGGTGGGTGCGCGGACTGCCCTCACCCGACAGCCGCAGCCGACTGACACTGGACAGCGACAGTCGGCTGGCACACCTTGAGCAGGACGGCTGGCACATCACCTACAGCCAGTATGCTCGCCACGATCACTACTGGCTGCCGGGACGCCTGCGCCTGTCCGGGCATGACCTGGACATTACCCTGGTGATCAAGGAGTGGCTGCCCCGCCGTCTTGCCCCATGACCCCTTCCGTCTCGATGCCCATGACAGAGCCGCACGCGCTGCCCGGCGCCGCTACCCTGATCCTGCCCGCCCCCGCCAAGCTCAACCTGTTCCTGCACATCACAGGCAGGCGTGCTGATGGCTATCACCAGTTGCAGACCCTGTTCCAGTTTCTCGACTACAGCGACTGGCTGGGCTTTCGCTGCCGCGAAGACGGACTGATCCGCCTGCATACGCCGATCGAGGGGGTCGCCCACGATGATAACCTGATCGTGCGGGCCGCCCGCCTGTTGCAGGCCTGCTGCGGCACCGCGCTGGGCGCCGACATCTGGCTGGACAAGCGCCTGCCGATGGGTGGCGGCATCGGCGGCGGCAGCTCGGATGCGGCCACCACCCTGCTCGGCCTCGACCACCTGTGGGGCTGCAAGCTCGATCCCGAACAGCTCGCCAGGCTTGGCCTGCAACTGGGCGCTGATGTGCCGGTATTCGTGCGCGGGCAGGCAGCCTTTGCCGAGGGTGTCGGCGAGCGCCTGACCCCGGTGACGCTCAGCGAGCCCTGGTATCTGGTCGCGGTGCCGGCCGTATCGATCAGCACTGCAGAAATTTTCTCGGCGCCGGAGTTGACACGAAATACCCCGGTCATTAAAGTTTGCGGCCTTCCCGAGGGAGGCGGTCATAATGACTGCCAGCCAGTGGTCGAAGCACGTTACCCCGAAGTTCGTAACGTGTTGAACTTGCTGAACAAATTTGTCCCAGCAAGAATGACCGGCACCGGAGCTTGTGTGTTTGGGAGCTTCCCAAACCAAAGCGATGCTGATAAAGTCTCGCGCCAGCTTCCGGACACTCTGAAGCACTTTACAGCTCGCGGTTGCAACGTTTCACCGTTGCACCAGAAGCTTGAAAGACTCAGGAAGGAAGCAGGTGCCTAGCACCGGGTTGTACGATACAGGGGCGTCGCCAAGTTGGTAAGGCAGCAGGTTTTGATCCTGCCATGCGTTGGTTCGAGTCCAGCCGCCCCTGCCATAACCCTTTAGAGAGGGTCGTACAACAGCTGCAGCATCTGACATCACAGGGGCGTCGCCAAGTTGGTAAGGCAGCAGGTTTTGATCCTGCCATGCGTTGGTTCGAGTCCAGCCGCCCCTGCCATTTTCATAAAAACCTTTGTGGTTTTGCGATAAAGATCGCGAGGTCACAAAGGTTTTTGTTCATCCAGGGTTCACCCTCAGCCGGCAGGAACTGCGCGTGTCCAAGATGATGGTCTTCACGGGGAACGCCAACCCCGATCTCGCTCGCCGTGTCGTGCGTCAGCTGCACATCCCCCTCGGCGACGTCTCTGTCGGCAAATTCTCCGACGGCGAAATCAGCGTCGAAATCAACGAAAATGTCCGCGGCAAGGACGTTTTTCTGATTCAGCCGACTTGTGCTCCGACCAACGACAACCTGATGGAGCTGGTGGTGATGGCCGATGCCTTCCGCCGCTCCTCGGCCAGCCGCATCACGGCGGTGATCCCCTACTTCGGTTACGCCCGCCAGGACCGCCGTCCGCGCTCGGCCCGTGTGGCCATCAGTGCCAAGGTGGTCGCCGACATGCTGACCGTTGTCGGCGTTGATCGCGTGCTCACCGTCGATCTGCATGCCGACCAGATTCAGGGTTTCTTTGATGTGCCGGTAGACAACATCTACGGCTCGCCGACCCTCGTGGATGACATTCAGGATCAGCGCTTTGAAAACCTGATCGTGGTGTCCCCGGACATCGGCGGCGTAGTGCGTGCCCGTGCGGTGGCCAAGAGCCTTGGTGTGGATCTGGCGATCATCGACAAGCGCCGTCCCAAGGCCAATGTTTCCGAGGTGATGCACATCATCGGCGACGTCGAGGGCCGTACCTGCGTACTGGTCGATGACATGGTCGATACCGCCGGCACCCTGTGCCAGGCCGCCAGTGCCCTGAAAAAGCACGGTGCCTCCCGCGTGTACGCCTACTGCACCCACCCGGTGCTGTCCGGGCGCGCGATCGAGAACATCGAGAACTCCGAGCTGGATGAGCTGGTCGTGACCAACACCATCCCGCTGTCCGCCGCAGCTCAAGCTTGCGAGCGCATCCGTCAGCTGGATATCGGCCCCATGGTGGCCGAAGCGGTACGCCGGATCAGCAATGAAGAATCCATCAGCGCGATGTTCCGTTAAGGTACAGCCGCTGATACCTGCACCCGGCATCCGCCGGGTGCGCAACAACCGCCCGTCGTCTGGTCGCAAGTTCGGCGGACGCGATTGTCACTTTGGAGACAGACCATGACCAACTTCACCCTGAATGCCCAAGCGCGTTCCGACCTGGGGAAAGGTGCGAGCCGCCGCCTGCGTCGTAACGCCAACCTGGTTCCGGCCGTTGTCTACGGCGGCGAGCAGGCTCCGCAATCGATCTGCCTGGAAGCCCGCGAAGTCGTCAAGCTGCTGGAAGACCAGGCGGTCTTCGCCGGCACCGTGGCCCTGAACATTGATGGCGCCGTGCAGAACGTCGTGATCAAGGCCGTGCAGCGTCACCCGTCCAAGGGTTTCGCCATGCACATGGACTTCGTCCGCGCCTGATCCGGGCACGCTGACGCGCCCCGAGAGCCCCTGTCGTGACCGCCCTGCAACTGATCGTCGGCCTGGCTAACCCCGGCCCCGAATACGCGCAGACCCGGCATAACGCAGGGGCTCTTTTCGTTGAGCGCCTGGCCGAACGCGAAGGCATACGCCTGGCGGCCGAGCGCAAATACTTTGGCCTGACGGGCAAGTTCAGCCATCAGGGCCGTGATGTTCGCCTGCTGATCCCCACCACCTACATGAACCGCAGCGGTCAGGCGGTGGCGGCACTGGCGAATTTCTTCCGTATCGAGCCTGCAGCCATTCTGGTGGCCCACGACGAGCTCGACATGCCTCCGGGCACCGCCAGGCTCAAGCAAGGCGGCGGCCATGGCGGACACAACGGGCTGCGTGACATCATCGCCCAGCTCGGCAACCAGAATGCCTTCCATCGCCTGCGCCTTGGCATCGGCCATCCCGGCGACAAGAATCTCGTCTCCGGCTTCGTCCTTGGCCGGGCTCCGCGCAGCGAACAGGAAAAGCTCGAGGCGAGCGTCGATTCAGCCCTCGAGGTGCTGCCGGACATGCTCGCCGGCGACTGGGTCCGTGCCATGCAGAAGCTGCACAGCCAGAAAGCCTGACGCTCCCCCTTTTCGATCGAACTCATCTGCGCAAGGGATACACCATGGGATTCAACTGCGGCATCGTCGGCCTGCCCAACGTCGGCAAGTCCACCCTGTTCAACGCCCTGACCAAGTCCGGCATCGCCGCGGAGAACTTCCCGTTCTGCACCATCGAGCCAAACAGCGGCATCGTGCCCATGCCCGATCCGCGTCTCGATGCACTGGCGGCGATCGTCAAGCCCGAGAAGGTCATCCCCACCACCATGGAGTTCGTCGACATTGCCGGTCTGGTTGCCGGCGCCTCCAAGGGTGAGGGGCTTGGCAACAAGTTTCTGGCCAACATCCGCGAAACCGATGCGATCGCCCATGTGGTGCGCTGCTTCGAGGATGACAACGTCATCCACGTCGCCAACAGTGTCGACCCGCGGCGCGACATCGAGATCATTGATCTCGAGCTGATCATGGCCGACCTTGACAGCTGCGAGAAGCAGCTGCAGAAGGTCACCCGCAACGCCAAGGGTGGCGACAAGGAGGCCCTGGCGCAGAAAGCCATCCTCGAGCAACTGATCCCGCACTTCACCGCTGGCAAGCCGGCCCGTTCGCTGATGAAGGACATGGACAGCGAGCAGAAGCGCGTGATCCGCAGCTTCCACCTGCTGACCAGCAAGCCGGTGATGTACATCGCCAACGTCGCCGAGGATGGCTTTGACAACAATCCGCATCTGGATGTGGTCAAGGCCATTGCCGAGGAAGAAGGCGCCCTTGTGGTGCCGGTGTGCAACAAGATCGAAGCCGAGATTGCCGAGCTGGACGATCTGGAAGAGATGCAGATGTTCCTCGAGACCATGGGCATGGATGAGCCGGGCCTGAACCGGGTGATCCGCGCCGGCTATGCGCTGCTCAATCTGCAGACCTACTTCACCGCCGGGGTCAAGGAAGTGCGCGCCTGGACGGTGAAGGTGGGTGCTACGGCCCCGCAAGCGGCCGGGGTGATCCATACCGACTTCGAAAAAGGCTTCATCCGCGCCGAAGTCATCGCCTATGACGACTTCATCCAGTACAAGGGCGAGGCCGGCGCCAAGGAAGCCGGCAAGTGGCGCCTGGAAGGCAAGGAGTACATCGTCAAGGATGGCGACGTGATGCATTTCCGCTTCAACGTCTGACGCCCAGGCCTCGGTATCGGGGTGATGCGATTGACCAGGCCCTCCCTATGGAGGGCCTTTGCATTCTGCAGGAAGGTACCCGCCTCTCCCGCACCGGGTGCTGGCCATGGCAGGATAGCTCCTCCTCCCTCATGCCCCTCATGCCATGCAACTGCTGTGGTTCAAACGCGACCTGCGCCTGCACGATCACCTGGCATTGCACAGCGCCTGCGCTCAGGGCCCTGTGCTGCCGCTGTATGTGATCGAGCCCGAGTACTGGCAGCAGCCGGATACTTCATGGCGCCAGTGGGCCTTCATTGCCGAGGCCCTGCTGGAGCTTGATGCGGACCTGCGCGCCCGCGGCCAGGGGCTGCTGCTGCAGCGCGGTGACATGCTGAGCGTGCTCGAACGCCTGCATCGGCGCTTTGCCTTTACTGCCTTGCATGCCCACGAGGAAACCGGCAATCACTGGACCTGGCAGCGCGACAAGGCCGTCGCTCGCTGGTGCCAGGCGCATGGAGTGACCTTCATCGAGCACCGCCAGTTCGGGGTGTTCCGCCCGCTGGCGGACCGAAACCGTTGGGCGACTCAGTGGGAAACACTGATGGCTCGCCCCTGCCTGCCACCACCACAACACCTGCAGCCGGTATGCCCGACAGCGCCCCTGCCCGCAGATCTGCCTGCACAACCCTACGGCCATGACCTGACTCCCTGCCCGCGTCGTCAACCGGGCGGCCGGCGCAGCGGCGTGCGTCTGCTGGTCAGCTTTCTGGGCGAACGCGGCCGGCTCTATCACGGCAGCCGCGGCGCACCGGATGCGGCCAGCCAGCATGGCGCGCGGCTCTCCGCCCACCTGGCCTATGGCTGCCTGAGCCTGCGCGAGGTGGTACAGGCCGCCCGGCGGGTGCGCCAGCAGGCCAAGGATCCCCGCTGGGTACGTAGCCTGGATGCCTTCCTGTCGCGCCTGTACTGGCACTGCCACTTCATCCAGAAGCTTGAGGATCAGCCGGACATCGAATGGTGCAACCTGCAGCGCAGCCTCGATGGTCTGCGGGAGGATCCACCCGATCCGCAGCGCCTGCAGGCCTGGTGCGAGGGACGCACCGGCTATCCGCTGGTGGATGCCTGCATGCGCAGCCTGCAGGCGACCGGCTGGCTGAACTTTCGCATGCGAGCGCTGCTGATGTCGTTTGCCAGCTACCTGTTGCACCTGCATTGGCTGCAGCCTGGCCGGTATCTGGCCCGCCTGTTCACCGATTACGAGCCAGGCATCCACTGGAGCCAGGTACAGATGCAATCGGGTACCACCGGCATCAACGCCTGGCGGATCTACAACCCGCTGCGCCAGTCGCTGGCGCATGACCCCCATGGGCACTTCATCAGACGCTGGGTCCCTGAACTGCGCCGGGTACCGCAGGCCTGGATCCATGAGCCCTGGAAGATGCCCAGGGATCTGCAGGTGCAACATGCCTGTCTGATCGGCGACGACTACCCCGCCCCGCTCATCGACCATCAGCAGGCGGCACGCCAAGCACGTCGGGCGTTGCGTGAGCACCTGAGTACTCACATGACGCAGGCCCGTGAGGAGCGCCAGCAGATCCGCCAGCGCCATGCCAGTCGCCGTCGCCCATCCCGCGCCGGACAGCTCCGCGATGATCGACAGCTGCAGCTCGACCTCTGAGCACCGAGCAACGCCTTGAATGGACTGAATTTTTTACTCAGGCAGTTGACAGCGCCCTCGACCAAGCGAATAATGCGCGCCACTTGGCTACGTAGCTCAGTTGGTTAGAGCACGGCATTCATAATGCTGGGGTCCGGGGTTCAAGTCCCTGCGTAGCCACCAATTTCAGGGGCCTGTAGAAATACAGGCCCTTTTTTTATTCCAGTACACCCGCACCAGGCGAGCATCGGCACGCAAACGAGTCGGCCCGCGACCCCATGCGCCTGACACTGCGCGGCTGTCCCCTCTCCCCGAATCGCTGACCATCGCCGCACCGCTTGCCTGCATCAGGCAGATGCGCCCTGTCGTATTCTCGACAAACCGTCTTGAACAAAAAAAGGCCCCGCACCAAAGGTGCGGGGCCTTGCAGATCGTGTCCTGAAGTCCTTGTCACTCCACCACCCTGGTGGACTCCCTGTTTTCCGTGCTCTGGCCCTGAGCGTCCTGCGTCGTAACCAGATGGACACAGCTTACGCAGTCACTTGCTGGTGTAACAGGGTGTTTCTCCGCCTGTCGGTGTAAGCCATGGCTTACATGACGGATCAGCGGACAGCCCTAACCCCCCAGGTCGAACTCCTCCTCGGTCATGGCCATCAGGCTGGTCGCACCGGCCTGGATGCAGGCCAGGTGCGTGCGGGTGCGCGGCAGGATGCGCTGGAAGTAGAAGCGCGCGGTGTGCAGCTTGGCGCGGTAGAAGGCCTCCTCGCCCGTGCCGGCAGCCAGCTTCTCCTGCGCCAGGCGCGCCATGTCGGCCCAGAAGTAGGCCAGGCAGGCGTAGCCGGAGTACATCAGGTAGTCCACCGCCGCGGCGCCGACCTCCTCGCGGTCCTGCATGGCCTGCATGCCGATCTGCAGGGTCAGCTCGCCCCACTCCTTGTTGAGCTGGGCCAGCGGCGCGATGAACTCGGCGAGCGCGGCGTCGCCCTCGTGGGCCTTGCAGAAGCGGTGCACCACCTTGGTGAAGGCCTTGAGCGTCTCGCCCTGGGTCATCAGCACCTTGCGGCCGAGCAGGTCGAGGGCCTGGATGCCGGTGGTGCCCTCGTAGATGGTGGCGATGCGGCTGTCGCGGGCGTTCTGCTCCATGCCCCACTCGGCGATGTAGCCGTGGCCGCCGAACACCTGCATGCCCAGGCAGGCGCTCTCGAAGCCGGTCTCGGTGGCGAACGCCTTGGCGATCGGGGTGACGAAGGCCAGCAGGGTGTCGGCCTCCTGCTTCGCCGCCTCGTCGCTGCTGTAGCGCACCACGTCGACCAGCTTGGCGGCGTAGTAGATCAGCGCGCGGTTGCCCTCGGCGAAGGCCTTGATGGTCAGCAGCATGCGCCGCACGTCGGGGTGCACGATGATCGGGTCGGCCGGCAAATCCTGCGCCTTGGTGCCGCTCAGGGCGCGCATCTGCAGGCGCTCGCGGGCGTACTTCACCGCGCCCTGCAGGGCCACCTCGGCATGCGCCAGGCCCTGCAGCGCGGTGCCGATGCGCGCGGTGTTCATGAAGGTAAACATGCACTTGAGGCCTTCGTTGGCCGGGCCGATCAGCCAGCCGGTGGCGCCGTCGAAGTTCATCACGCAGGTGGCGTTGCCGTGGATACCCATCTTGTGCTCGATGGAGCCGCAGCCCAGCGCGTTGCGCGCGCCGAGGCCACCGTCAGCGCCGGGCAGGAACTTGGGCACGATGAACAGCGAGATGCCCTTGGTGCCGGGCGGCGCGTCGGGCAGGCGGGCCAGCACGATGTGCACGATGTTCTCCGCCAGATCGTGCTCACCGGCGGAGATGAAGATCTTGGTGCCGCTGATCTTGTACGAGCCGTCGGCCTGGGGCTCGGCGCGGGTGCGCAGCAGGCCGAGGTCCGAGCCGCAGTGCGGCTCGGTCAGGCACATGGTGCCGGTCCACTCGCCGCTGACCAGCCTGGGCAGCCAGGTGGCCTTCTGCTCGGCGCTGCCGTGCGCCGACAGGGTGTTCATCGCCCCGTGGGCCAGGCCCGGGTACATGCCCCAGGCCCAGTTGGCCTCGCCGACCAGCTCGCTGACCACCAGGCCCAGCGACTCCGGCAGGCCCTGGCCGCCGTGCTCCGGCTCGTGGGCCAGGCTCGGCATGCCCAGTTCGACGTACTGGCGGTAGGCCTCCTTGAAGCCGCTCGGGGTCTTCACCCCCTCAGCCGTCCAGGTGCAGCCCTCGCGGTCGCCGACCGCATTGAGCGGCGCCAGCACCTCCGTGCAGAACTGCGCGGTCTGCTCGAGGATCGCGTCGACCACGTCGGGGGTAGCGTCCTGGCAGGCCGGCAGGCTCTGGTAGTGCTGCGGATAGCCGAGCAGCTCGTCGCGCACGAAACGCAGGTCACGCAGGGGGGCCTTGTAGTCGGGCATGGTCGTCGTCCTCTGAAACCGTCAATCGTTCAACGACAGTATGACCGATCGACCCGGCGGGCAAGCCGGCGAAGGTGTGGGCGTGTTTCAGCCCAGCAGTGGCGCCAGATCGAGATGCGCCGCCACCGCCGCCGGGCTCGCCGCGGCCAGATGCGGCACGCGGCCCAGACAAGGCGCCGGCAGGCGCTCGGTCAGGGTGGCGAGGTTGTCCTCCAGCCACGCGGTGGCCGGATCGACCAGGTTGGCCACCCAGCCGGCCAGTGGCAGGCCATCGCGGACAATCGCCTCGGCACTCAGCACGGCGTGGTTGATGCAGCCCAGGCGCACGCCGACCACCAGGATCACCGGCAGGCCCAGCGCCACGGCCAGATCGGAGAGACTTTCGCGCCCGGCCAGCGGCACCCGCCAGCCACCGGCACCCTCGACCAGGCTGAAGTCGGCGCCACGCGCCAGCAGCCGCTGCACCGGCGGCAGCAGGCGCTCGACCGTCAGCTCGACGCCAACCTCGCGCGCCGCCAGGTGCGGGGCGATCGCCGGGGCGAAGGCGAACGGATTGACCTCGGCGTAGTCCAGCGCCAGCGAGCACTCGCCGAGCAGCGCCAGGGCATCGCCGTTGCGCAGTCCCTGCGGCGTGCGCTCGCAGCCGGAGGCCACCGGCTTGGCCGCCGCGGTGGACAGCCCGCGCTGGCGGGCGGCATGCAGCAGGCCGGCGGCGATGGTGGTCTTGCCGATCTCGGTGTCGGTGCCGGCGATGAAGAAGGCGGCGCTCATGGTCGATGCTCCTCGCAGTACGAATTC
>CAZFFB010000044.1:0-10560 GCA_964517735.1 uncultured Pseudomonas sp. | reverse complement strand
CTGCATCCGCGATCAGGCGGTGCTGGTCACCGGCGCTGGCGGTTCGATCGGCAGCGAACTGTGCCGGCAGATCATCACCCAGGCGCCGCGCCGGCTGGTGCTGCTGGAGCACAGCGAATACGCCCTCTACGCCATTCACCAGGAGCTGCAGCGTCTGGCGCCGGGGCTTGAGGTGGTGCCGATCCTCGGCTCGATCCGCAACCACAGCCGCCTGCTGGACGTGCTGCGCCACTGGCGCATCGACACCCTCTATCACGCGGCCGCCTACAAGCATGTGCCGATGGTCGAGCACAACATCGCCGAGGGCATCCACAACAACGTGCTGGGTACCCTCAATGCCGCCCAGGCGGCGATCATCGCCGGCGTGCGGCACTTTGTGCTGATCTCCACCGACAAGGCGGTGCGTCCGACCAATGTGATGGGCTGCAGCAAGCGGCTGGCCGAGATGGTGCTGCAGGCGCTGGCCAGCGAGGCGCAGCCGGTGCTGTACGGGCGCGAGGAGCCGGCGCCGGTCAATCGCACCCGCTTTGCCATGGTGCGCTTTGGCAACGTGCTGGGTTCATCGGGCTCGGTGATTCCACTGTTTCGTGAACAGATCCGCCGGGGCGGGCCGGTCACCGTCACCCATCCGCAGATCACCCGCTACTTCATGACCATCCCCGAGGCGGCGCAGCTGGTGATCCAGGCCGGCGCCATGGACGGGCAGGGCGGTGACGTCTATGTGCTGGACATGGGCGAGCCGGTGCGCATCGCCGAGCTGGCCGAGCGGATGATCCACCTCTCGGGCCTGAGCGTGCGCAGCGACACCCACCCGCTGGGCGATATCGCCATCACCTACACCGGCCTGCGCCCCGGCGAGAAGCTCTACGAGGAGCTGCTGATCGGCGACAACGTCACCGCCACCGATCATCCGATGATCTGCCGGGCCCGCGAGCAATACCTGGACTGGGCGGCGCTGCGCGAGCTGCTGGCCGCCTTGCAGGCGGCGCTGCGCGCCGATGACTTTGTCACGGTGCGCGCCCTGCTGCTGGCGCATGTCGATGGCTACCGTCCCGAGGGTGACATCGTCGACTGGTTGTATGATCGGCCGGCGAATACCTCCCTGCCTGAGGCAGCGCCAGACTGCGTTACAGGTTAGAATCCCGACCCCCACCATGATTGGGGCAGAAGCGGATACCTGCTGGCTACCGAACAGCGGTGCGACGGGTGATGCTTCTGCTCTGGCTATCTGCATGTGATCACCAAAGGAGAGACTGTATGTCCGAAGTGCCTAGCATTACCCTCAATGGCAAGACGTATGCCTTGGCCGATCTGAACGAAGCGGCGCGCAATCAGCTTGCCAACATTCGAGTCGTCGATGCCGAGATTGTCCGCCTTCAGCAGCAACTGGCGATAACCCAGACCGCCCGTAATGCCTATGTGGCGGCCTTGACGGGTGTTGTCGAACAGGCTCCGGAAGAGGCCCCGGTCATGAGCAAAACCAAGACCGCGGTCAAGGCAGGCAGCAAGAAGGCTTGATCGCTCTCAGCGCCCCTCCAGCACCTCGCGGTACACCGCCAGCGTCTCGGTACACATGCGCTCGGCACGAAACAGCGTCTCAAAGCGCTGCCGGGCCTGGCGGCCCAGCGCGGCGGTGCGCTCCGGCTCGGTGCGCAGGCGCTGCAGGGCCGAGCGCAGGGCCAGCGGGTCTGCCGGCGGCACCGTGTAACCCGTCTCGCCATCAAGATTGACAAAGGTCGTGCCGGTGCCGATCTCGCAGGAGAGCATCGGCTTGCCGCACATCGCTGCCTCCAGCAGGGAAATGCCGAACGCCTCCGAGCGCAGGTGCGAAGGGAAGACCAGCG
Organism: uncultured Pseudomonas sp.; assembly: GCA_964517735.1. Lineage (GTDB taxonomy): Bacteria > Pseudomonadota > Gammaproteobacteria > Pseudomonadales > Pseudomonadaceae > Geopseudomonas. The sequence goes on along the minus strand of CAZFFB010000044.1, from coordinate 8,716 downwards.
CCTGGCACAGCTGCAGCAGGCACATCTTGTCCGCATCGTCGAGCCGGCCAAGAAACTGCACATGGCCAAGCCCCAGCCGCGCCGCCTGGGCTTTCAATTCAGCCTCCATCGGCCCGCTGCCAATGATCACCAGCGGCCAGTCGGTGCCGGCCAGCGCATCCAGCAGATGGTGCAGCCCCTTGTAATAGCGCAGCACCCCGACAAACAGGAAGAACCCCTCGCCGCAGCGCGCGCGCCAGTCTGCCAGGCGGGCAGGGTCGGGCAGGGGATAGGCCGCCTCGTCCAGTCCGTACGGCACCACCGTACAGCGCTCACGCAAGGGCTCAAGCTCGGGGCTGCTCTGCAGGTAATTGGGCGAGGAGACCAGAATCCGCCCCATGCGGGCCAGAAAGCGCCGCATCAGCGGCCGATACAGCTGCAGCAGAGCCCGCTGCTTGACGATGTCCGAGTGATAGCTGAGCACCGCTGGCGTGCCATGGCGGGTGGCAAAGTGCACCACATCCATGAATGGCCAGGGGAAGTGAAAGTGGATCAGGTCCACCTCGCGGCTCATCCGGGCAAAGCAGCCGAAGGCCTCGCGGGAGAAGCCGGTGGAGGCCAGGTTGAAATCCTCGCGAACCCGCGTCACCCGGTGGCTGCCGACCGTGAGCTGGCGCGGCACGGGCGCAGGGCTCAGGGTCAGTACCTCGGCATCGACCCCAAGTGCGCGGGTGCCCTCGCAGAGCTGGAAGATCACCTGCTCGACACCGCCGGTGGTGTCCGGCAGGTAGGTCTTGAAAAAGTGCAGAACGCGCATGGAAGGGTTGCCTGAGTCAGAGCCGCGGGGGGCTGACTCTATCATCGTTGCAACGCCGTCCAGAAATGTAGGGCATCACCGTGCAGCGAGGCTTGAGCGGGTCGACAGGAAAGGGGCGCCTTGTGCGGTGCGGCTGGAGTCTGCCGGCGTTTGTCGCTAGTCTCGCCAGCCATCATCGGGCTGGCTGGCCTGCTCCCTGCAATCTGCGACCCATCAAGGCGGTAGCGTGAAAACCCTGTATGTCGACTGCTCGTTTCTGGCGCAGGCACCCCACCTCAATACCGGGATACAGCGCGTGGTGCGCCGGGTCCTGGAAAACCTCCAGGCCCTGACGGCGCATGACCCTGCGCTGCACATTCAGCCGGTGCAGATGGCCCACGGCCGCTTCGAGCCCGTGCAGCTGGCGCAGCTGTACCCCTCGGCCGCGGCGGCGCCCAGCCCGGCCCAGCGGCGTCTGCAGCGCTATCTGCGCCGTGTGTTCGATGCCGGCCGCGATCTGCTCTCGGCACTGGCGGCGGATCAGCCCGCCGTGCGGCGGTTTCTGTATGCACCGCGCACCCAGTTCGGTCTGGCCTGGCTGATCGAGCGGGGCGTCCTGCGACCGCTGCGTGCACTGCGTCAGTGGCGCACGCAGGCGGTGCCTGCCACGCAGGGCCGTTCGCAGGCCTTGCCGGTCACGCCGGGCGATCTGCTGCTGCTGATCGATTCCACCTGGAATTGTGACATCTGGCGCAGCGTCTCAGCCTTCCGCCAGCAAGGTGGCAAGGCCGTGGCCGTCGTCTATGACCTGATTCCACTGACCCATCCGCAGTTCTGCGACGCCGGGCATATCGCCAACTTCTCCCGCTGGCTGCGTGACTCGGTGCAGCAGGTCGACGGCTCTATCGGCATCTCAAGGACCGTACAGCAGAGCCTGGAAGACTTCCTGCAGCGCGAGCACCCGCAGCAGGCGGCGCGCCTGCCGCTGGATCACTTCCTGCTGGGCGGTGACTTTGCCTATCACGCCGGCGAGACCGACAGCGTGCGCGACGCGCTGCGCAGCGCCCTCAGCGCCCGCCCGGCCTACCTGATGGTGTCCACCGTCGAGCCCCGCAAAAACCACGCCTACCTGCTCGACGCCTTCGAACAGCTCTGGGCGCGCGGGGTGGATGTCAGTCTGGTAATCGTCGGGCGCACCGGCTGGAAGGTCGAGGCGCTGATGTGCCGGATCCGCAATCACCCCGAATACGGCCGCCGCCTGCAGCACTGGAGTGATCTGAATGATGCCGAGCTGGCCTGCTGCTACCAGCAGGCGCGCTGCCTGGTGTTCCCCTCGATCGTCGAAGGCTTCGGGCTGCCGATCGTCGAAAGCCTCGCCCAGGGCCTGCCGGTGCTGGCCAGCGACACACCGATCCACCGCGAGATCGGCGCGCAACAGATCGGTTACTTCGACCTGGCGCGTCCGGCGGATCTGGCCGAACGCATCGAGGCCATCGAGCGCGAGGGTCTGCCGGACGCGCTCAAGGTGGCCGAGGGCTACCGCTGGCTGAGCTGGCGCGACAGCAGCCGCCAGCTGCTGGAGCGCGTACTGGCGATGGGCGAGGGCGCGGGCGAGGGCGCGGGCGCAGGACTGGAGTCTGCCGGGGTTTCCAGCTAGGCTGTCGCGCCTGAATTTTCGGGTTGCTGCCGCAGGTCATGGGGCACAACCGGTCACGACTTCAAGGGTCCCCAGGATGAACATGCCCCGCAAAACCGCCATCGTCACCGGCATCACCGGTCAGGACGGTGCCTATCTTGCCGAACTGCTGCTGGAACAAGGCTACAAGGTCTACGGCACCTACCGGCGCACCAGCTCGGTCAACTTCTGGCGCATCGAGGAGCTGGGCATCGCCGGGCACGAGAACCTCGAGCTGGTCGAGCACGACCTCACCGACCTCTCCGCCAGCATCCGCCTGATGCAGCACGCCGCGCCTGACGAGGTCTACAACCTTGCCGCGCAGAGCTTTGTCGGCGTCTCCTTCGATCAGCCGCTGACCACCGCCGAGATCACCGGCCTTGGCGCGGTCAACCTGCTCGAAGCGATCCGCATCGTCAACCCGAAGATCCGCTTCTACCAGGCCTCCACCTCGGAAATGTTCGGCAAGGTGCAGAGCATCCCGCAGACCGAGGCCACTCCCTTCTACCCGCGCAGCCCCTACGGCGTGGCCAAGCTCTACGCCCACTGGATGACCATCAACTACCGCGAGTCCTACGGCATCTTCGGGGCCAGCGGCATCCTGTTCAATCACGAGTCCCCGCTGCGCGGCAAGGAATTCGTCACCCGCAAGATCACCGACGCGGTGGCGCGCATCGCCCTCGGTCAGCAGGACTGCCTGGAACTGGGCAACCTCGATGCCAAGCGCGACTGGGGCTTTGCCAAGGAGTACGTCGAGGGCATGTGGCGCATGCTGCAGGCCGATGAGCCGGACACCTTCGTGCTGGCCACCAACCGCACCGAAACCGTGCGCGACTTCGTCAGCATGGCCTTCAAGGCGGTCAACGTGGAGCTGGACTGGCAGGGCAGTGCCGAGCAGGAGCGCGGCATCGACCGCAGCAGCGGCAAGACCGTGGTGCAGGTCAACCCGCGCTTCTACCGCCCGGCCGAGGTGGACCTGCTGATCGGCGACCCGCAGCGCGCCCGTGACATCCTCGGCTGGCAGCCGCAGACCAGCCTCGAGCAGCTGTGCAAGCTGATGGTCGAGGCTGACCTGGCGCGGGTGGCGAGCGGCAAGTCGTACTGAGCCGGTCACGCCCGCTGATCTGCCCGGAAGGGGCCGCCTGTGCGGCCCCTTTTTCCATCCCCCCTCCGGACCTTGTCATGCCCCGATCGACCCTGCCTGTGATCCACCAGTTCGCCATCGACATCACCCCAGGCGATGGCATCAGCAACGGCATGCTGCTGACCCGCAAGCTGCTGCGCCTGGCCGGCCTCACCTCCGAGATCTACTGCGCCGACATCCCCGCCGCCCTGCAGGGCGATATCCTGCCGATGAGCGAATACCGCCCCGGCAGCGCGGATGCCTTGCTGGTGCATCACGGCATCGGCAACCCCCATGAGGACTGGCTGCGCGCACTGCCTGAGCGCAAGTTCATGGTGTTCCATAACATCACCCCCGCCAGCCTGTTTCCTGCCGGGCACCCGATCCTGCCGATGCTGGCCCACGGCTGGCAACAGGTGGACACCTGGAAGGACTGGCTGGCCGGCAGCATCGCCGACTCGCGGCAAAACCTCGAGGAGCTGCGCAAGCATGGCCATGATCCGGCGCAGCTGGCCGAGATCCCCTTGCTGGTCGATCTGCAGCGCCTCGCGCCGCTGGCCGGCGCCCGCAGCGATTACCCGCGGCCCTTTACCCTGCTGTTCGTCGGCCGGGTGATGCCGCACAAGAACCAGCAAGCACTGATCGAAGCCTTCGCCTGTCTGGTGCGCCAGGTGGGCGTGCCGCTGCAGCTCAACCTGGTGGGCGGCTTCACCGTGCCGGAGTACCGCGACCAGCTGCAGGCGCGGATTGCCGAACTGGGGCTTGAGGGCTGCGTCTGCCTGACCGGCAAGGTTGACGAGGCCCGCCTGGCCGCCCACTACCGCAACAGCGACCTGTTTGTCTGCCTGAGCCGCCACGAGGGCTTTGGCATGCCGCTGATCGAGGCCATGGCCCACGATCTGCCCGTGCTGGCCTACAACGCCCCGGCCAGCAACATCCAACACACCCTGGCAGGTGCCGGGCTGATCCTGGACAGCGACGAGCCCCACGAGGTCGCGGCGACCATCGCCCAGCTGATGGAAAACCCCGCCCTGCGCCAGTACCTGCGCCGCCAGGGCCGCGCCCGGCTCGCCGAGTTCGCCTACCAGCCACTCTATGAGCGCCTGCGCGACTACCTGGCCGGCTTTGCCATCGCCCTGCCGGCCCACACCTTTGCGCCGCCGCCCGCCGCCGGGCACGCTGCCGTCGAGCCGGTGGACGAGCGTATCGAAGGGCCGTTCGACAGCAGCTACAGCCTGGCGCTGGTCAACCGCGAGCTGGCCCGCGCACTGGCCGAGGAGGGCCGCCGCGTCGCCCTGCGCGCGACCGAAGGGCCGGGGCCGATTGCCGTCGATGGCGGTTTTCTGCGCGACAACCCCGACTGCGCCGACCTATATAAGAGAGGCGAGGAGCCTGCCCGCCACGTGCTGCGCCTGCTCTATCCGCCGCGGGTCACCGGCATGGGCGGCGAGCTGAACGTGCTGTCCTGCTATGGCTGGGAAGAATCCGCACTGCCGCAGGCCTTCTGCCGCAACTTCAACCAGCACCTGCAGCTGATCACCAGCATGTCCTCCTGGGTGACCCGCACCCTGCAGGACAACGGCATCACCACGCCGATCGTCACCGTAGGCCTTGGCGCCGACCACATTCTGCGGGCTGCGCCTGATGCCAGCCGGCTGCCGGCACTGAGCGCGGCGGCCGGACGCCTGACCCTGCTGCACGTCTCCTCCTGCTTCCCGCGCAAGGGCGTGGACGTGCTGCTGGCGGCCTATGGCGCCGCCTTCAGCGCGGCTGACCCGGTGCGGCTGATCATCAAGACCTTCCCCAATCCGCACCACGACATCGCCGCCGAGCTGGCCGCCTGGCGTGCCGCACACCCGAATCCGCCCGCGGTGGAGCTGATCAACCAGGACCTGCCGGACAATGCCCTGCGCGCGCTCTACCAGCTGGCCGATGTACTGGTCGCGCCCTCGCGTGGCGAGGGCTTTGGCCTGCCGCTGGCCGAGGCCATGCTGCACCGCCTGCCGGTGATCACCACGGCCCGCGGCGGACAGACAGACTTCTGCACCGCCGAAACCGCCTGGCTGATCGATGCTCAGCCGGTGCGCGCGCGCAGCCACCTGCAAGCCGCCGCCTCGCTGTGGTTCGAGCCCTGTGCGGAACATCTCAAGTCAATCCTGCGGGAATTTGCTGACGCTTTTGTGACAGGCCAGCTGGCGCAGATGACCGGCGCGCGGACCGAGGCCGCCCTGCAACTGATCAGCCAGCGCTACACCTGGCGGGCGGTCGCCCGCGCCACCGTGCAGGCCATCGAGACCGCCAGCCGCCAGCCGCTGCTCAAGCCCGCGCCGCGCCTTGGCTGCATCACCACCTGGAACAGCGCCTGCGGCATCGCCACCTACAGCCAGCACCTGCTGGGCAGTGGCCTTGCCGAGGCCTGCACCCTCCTGGCCAACGACAACGCCGAGCCCATCCGCGTCGATGGCGACAACGTGCGGCGCGTCTGGAGTGCCGGGGAGGGGGACGACCTGCAGCGCCTGCGCGAGGCGATTGCCGAAGGCGCCATCGATTGCCTGCTGATCCAGTTCAATTTCTCCTTTTTTGCCCTGAGCGCCTTTGCCGCGCTGCTCGAATGGGCGCATGCCCGCGGCATCGTCACCCTGGTGATCTTCCATTCCACCGCCGACGTACAGCACGGCGAAACCCTCAAGAGCCTGCGTGATCTGCGCGACACGCTCAGACACTGCAACCGCCTGCTGGTTCACAGCGTGGCCGATATTCACCGCCTCGAAGCCATGGGCCTGCGCGACAACCTGCTGTTGTTCCCGCATGGCGTGCTGCAGCCGCCGGCGATCACCCCGGGTGCCGCTCAGCGGACGGCTGGGCTGGCCGGGCGCACCGTGCTGGCCAGTTACGGCTTCCTGCTGCCCCACAAGGGCATTGGCGAGCTGATCGAGGCCTTCGCCGGGCTGGCGGCCGAGCGTGCCGACCTGCACCTGCTACTGGTCACCGCCTGCTACCCGATTGCCGAGTCGAGCGCACTGGCCGAGCGCTACCGTCAGCGCATCGCCGCCGCCGACCTGGCCGGTCGGGTGACGCTGATCACCGACTACCTGAGCGATGAGGCGTCGCTGGCCTGGCTGGCGCAGGCCGATGGCATCGTCTTCCCCTACCAGCACACCCAGGAGTCCTCCAGCGCCGCCGTACGCTGGGGGCTGTGCACCGGCAAGCCGGTGCTCTGCACCCCGCTGGAGATCTTTGAGGACGTGGCCGAGGCGGTGACCTTCCTGCCCGGCTGCGATGTGGCGGCGCTGCAGGCGGGCCTGCGTCAAGCACTCGACCATGGTCTGCAAGTGCGCCAGAAAAACTGGTTGAATACGCATTCCTGGCCAATAATCTCAGTGAGGTTGCGAAATATACTGGCGGCGCTGATGACAAGATATTGACGTCAGTCAATAGCTGGTTTGATGGGTTGCTTGTGTGGCTACGCGCAAAACGGGTAGCATTCCGGCCGATGGTCAGCTCATCAGTTATGTGACTTGCAAATGCAAGCCAGCTCGGTAAGCTGCCTGCGGCCGGCGCAAGCCGACCTTCCCTTGTACGGGGGCTATGCCCCGTTGGGGCATGGCAACAGGCTGGGGCCGACGGGTCTCGTTCCGCAAGGAAAGCCTGCATGTCGATTCGACTTATCACGGAGATATAAAAGTAATGGCTATTACCTCTGCACAAGTGCAACAGCTGTATGTCGGCTACCTGGGTCGCGCTGCTGACCAGGCTGGTCTCGACTACTGGCTGGCCGAGCTGAACAATCCGGCCTCCGGCCTGACCCTGGAAAACCTGCGCGCCAACTTCGTCAACGAGCAGCCGGAATACGCCAACACCTATGCGGGTCTGACCGTCACCCAGACCGTTGCCAAGATCTACGAGAACCTGTTCGAGCGTGCTGCCGAGCCGGCTGGTCTGGCTTACTGGGTCGGTGAAGTGGAAGCGGGTCGCGTGCCGGTCGATCAACTGATCGTTGCCTTCCTCAACAGCGCCTCTGCCGCTGACCGTCTGGTTGTCGACAACAAGGTGCAGGTTGCCCAGTCCTATACCACCACGGCGGGTGCCAACTTCACCGCCGCTGCAGCGGCTGATGCCATCGCAGCTGTGGATGCTACTTCCCAGTCCGTACAGGCCGCCCTGGCCAATATTCAGGCTGGCAGCATCACTGGTAACGTTTATGTCCTGGATGCGAACGTCAACAGCCTGCAGGGTACTGCCGGTAACGATACTTTCCTGGCCAACGCTGCTTCCCTGCAGTTTGCCGACAGCATCAATGGCGGTGCCGGTAACGACACCCTCAAGCTGACCGTCAGCAACGCCGACTACACTGCCAGCGAAATCACCGCCGGCTTCAAGCTGATCGAGCCGCGCACCACCAGCGTTGAAGTGCTGGAAGTCACCGCGCGTACCTCGCTCAGCCAAAATGCCGTGGCCGATACCCTGGCTGACGGCATCAACGGTGGCAACAACGCCTTCACCGATCCGGCTGCAACTTCTGGTGGCAACCGTGATTCCGACACCGTCGACACCATCATTACCCTGAGCTCCGCTCCGGACCTTAAGGTCATCGCTTCCATCGACAGCGAGCTGAGCGGTTCTGCGCTGACTTTCAACGATATCCAGACCATCGACGGCACGCGCATTCGTATCATTGATACCAACAGCGCTCACAACTTCCTGTTCGATGACGAAGCAGCGACTGCCGGCAACGACAAGGTCACTCTTGACCTGGCCGAAGCACGTGGCCTGACCATCAACTTCGGCGAGACTCCGGCCACTGGTGTGTCCGTCAATCAGCTGCCGACCAGCACCACCTTCGCCAATGCTGCCAACCCGGCTCTGGTGGGCGAGGCGAATGCACTGGGTATCAGCAACAACGATGGCCAAGGCCGTCAGGGCGTCAGCACTTTGCTGCCGACCGGTTTCTACGGTCAGGACGCTGCCAGCCAGTCCGAGATCAACACCCTGACCATCAACTCCTTCGTTCAGGAGCCGGCAGGTGCCTCGCGCAACTACCGTAACGAGGTGGTTGACCTGAACATTGGCAATGTGGTCGACACCCTGAACATCACTGGCGATGCCCAGCTGAAGATCGGTCTGGCCTTCCAGCAGGAACAAG
>CAZFFB010000043.1:0-10647 GCA_964517735.1 uncultured Pseudomonas sp. | reverse complement strand
CGGCCGGGGGTCTACTACTTCTATGGCGACAATCAGGCGCTGCTGTATGTCGGCAGGGGCAGAAGTAGCCACCCAGCCAGTCGGCGCCCAGATCAGCCGGCGCCACTTCCGGGCGGAAGGACGGTGCGCAGCCCAAGTGGGTGCACAGCCCTTCAACGATCAGCAGCTCAGGCTTGACCGAGCGGACCTTGGGATCCACATAGGCCGGTTGATCGGAAGCTTTGGACTCAGGATCGGCCAAGACACCTTCGAGCTTGACCAGATTGGCCATGATCTCTTCGGTACGGCGAACAATGAACACGGGCTTGCCGCGCCATTCGGCGACGATCTGCTGACCCGGTTCAATCTTGCTCACGTTCACCTTGACCGGGGCACCTGCGGCCTTGGCCTTAGCACTGGGGAACCATGACCCCACGAACGGGACCGCAGCACCAACAGCCCCTGCCGCGCCTACCACCGAAGTGGCGGCCACGAGGAACCGACGCCGGCCCACATTCACGCCGTCATTACTCATTCAGTCGTCTCCCATCAGCTTTCTGTGACCTGCTCGGGCAGGCACTGTAGTTGAAACTAGCTGCGCAAAAAATCTGCCAAATGGTAATTAAAACCCCATTTTCTGACAAGGTAATAACCGGCAACAACTCCCGTCAAAGCCCCAGCAATCACGGCACCAGCAGCGCGACAGACTGTCGCAGGGAGTATGCGATGGATACAAAAACGCCCGGACTCCTGAAGAATCCGGGCGCCTTGACCGCAGCTGTATCGAAGATCAGCGCTTGGAGTACTGCGGACGCTTGCGCGCTTTACGCAGACCAATCTTCTTACGCTCGACCTCACGGGCATCACGAGTAACGTAACCCGCTTTGCGCAGGGGGCTGCGCAGGGTTTCGTCGTACTCGATCAGTGCACGGGTGATGCCGTGACGGATGGCACCCGCCTGACCACTGACACCGCCACCAGCGACGGTGACGTAGACATCGAACTTCTCGATGTTCTCGGTCAGTTCCAGCGGCTGGCGGACCACCATGCGCGCAGTTTCACGACCAAAGAATTGCTCGAGACTGCGATTGTTGATGGAGACCTTGCCAGTGCCCGGACGCAGGAATACACGTGCGGTAGCGGTCTTGCGACGGCCAGTGCCGTAGTTTTGAGTCGCCGACATTTGAGCCTACTCCGTTAAATCTTCAGTTCTTGGGGCTGCTGAGCAGCGTGCGGGTGGCTTGCGCCAGCGTACACTTTCAGCTTGCGATACATTTCGCGACCCAGCGGGTTCTTCGGCAGCATGCCCTTGACGGCGGTCTCGATTACACGCTCGGGGGCGCGCACGATCAGCTTCTCGAAGCTGATCGACTTGATACCACCCGGGAAACCGGAGTGATGGTAGTACATCTTGTCGGCGCTCTTGGCACCGGTGACACGCACCTGCTCAGCGTTGATCACGACGATATAGTCGCCAGTATCAACGTGCGGAGTGTATTCCGCCTTGTGCTTGCCACGCAGACGGCTGGCGATTTCAGTGGCGAGACGACCCAGGGTCTTGCCAGCAGCATCGACAACATACCAGTCGCGCTTGACGGTTTCCGGTTTCGCAGAGAAAGTTTTCATTCGTTAAAGCCTCAGAGGCCACCTGTCAATCAGGCGGCGGATCTTATAGGACAGTACCTGCCTCATACAAGGCAATTGCGGCCGTGTGCAGACACTAATCGGGGGCTCGGGTCAGTGTGTCCGCTACGGCAAATCGGCGGGCCAGGCATTCCCGCCGAGCAGGACGGGCTAGGCATCCCCCATCCAAAAAGCCCGCAAATTTTACCGACTTGCGCAAAAAACACAAGCCGCATGCACGGCCATTTCATCGATCAGCGGCGTGACTGCTCATACAGCGGCATGACCCGCGGAATGGCTGCCCTCAGGTTGCTCATGCGCGTCGCCGAGGAAGGGTGCGTGCTCATGAATTCAGGCCCACCCGCACCACCTGCACGGGCCATCTTCTCCCACAGCGTCAACGCCGCGCCGGGATTGAAGCCGGCGCGAGCGGCCAGCTCCAGACCGATCAGATCAGCCTCGTTCTCGCTGCCGCGGCTGTTGGGCAGGGTCATTCCATATTGCAGCGCCGCACCCGCGACCTGGTTGCCCAGCTCCCCCAGCCCCAGCAGGGTCACCACGCCCTGCTTGGCCAGCTCACCGGCGTAGGCCTTGGACATCGCCTCACGACTGTGCTCACGCAGGGCATGGGCAATCTCGTGCCCCAGCACCGCGGCCAGCTCGTCGTCCGTCAGCGCCAGACGGTGAATCAGCCCGCCATAGACAATGATCTTGCCGCCCGGCCCAACATTGGCATTGAGCTCATCGATATCGAGCAGACTGGTTTCCCAGTTCCAGTTCAGCGCATCAGGACGGAACACCGGCGTCTGCGCAATCAGGCGACGGGTAATACCGTCAACGCGCCGGGCCAGGGCACTGCTGCGATCCAGCTTGCCGCTGGCCTGGGCCTTGCTCAGCGTTTCCTGATAGGCCTGGGCATACATCTGCTCCAGCTGTGCACTGCTCAGCAGACTGAACATGTACTGCTGACGCTGCACCCCCACCGCACCACCGCTGGTGGTATTTACTGCCTGACAGCCGCCCAGCAGCACGGCACCACCGAGCACGACATTCAACAGAACACGGGACATCCGCATCGCTCCCCTACAATTTCCAGCGGCATCTTAACGAGGCTGATGCGCCTCGGACAGCCGTACCTATCGCAAGTTCAGAGCGGTGTCAGGCACTGCGGTCCCTCCTCGCCCACGCGATTGCCCAGCCCCGCCAGCAGCCGCTCGCGCAAAGGCACCCCACTGCCGGCCAGCAGCGCATCGAGCGCAGCCGGTGGCGTAGCCGGATCCAGCCAGAGCACCTGGGCCGCCTCATCCAGCAGCAGCGGCCGGCGCTGCTCACCGGCAGCCACCGTCACCACCGCAGCACTGAAGTAGACCCGCCCCGGCACCGGGTAGGCCTCCCAGAGTGCCGCCATCGCCAGCAGACCACCATCGGCCGCACTCATCCAGAACGAGCGCCGACGCGGGCCACGCCACTCATAAAAGCCATTGGCCGGCAACACACCCCGCCGCAGACGCAGCGCCTCGCGAAACAGCGGCTGCACAGCCAGCGTCTCGGCCCGCGCCTGGGCCGGCGCGCGCGACAGATCCCGCAGCCAGGGCGGCGTCAGCCCCCAGCGCACCGGCAATGCCTCGCGCCCTGCATCGCCAGTGCGCACCAGCAGCACGCTCTGCCCGGGGGCAATATTCCAGCGTGGCGCAAAGGCTGGCGGAAAGCCCGGCAGCCCACTCAGCGCCGCCGTCCAGCGAAACAGGGAATAGCGTCCGCACATCAGAGATTCTCCGCAGGGCCCACAAAGGCCGCCGGGCATTGTAGTGATTCCTCCCCGCGCCAGGCAGGACGATTCATCTATAATCGCCGCCCGAGCGCCCCCACGGGCCCGGCGCTCCCCTCCCTAGCCGAACCAAGAGAACATCATGGGCGAGTTCGAAGCCATCCGACCCTATGCCGACACGGAAGTGCGCCCCGTACTGGCGCGCCTGCTCACCGACGACGCCTTTCTCGACACCCTGACCCGCTACCGCTTCCCGCGCCTGGCAGGCCCGCTGGGCTGGCTGCTAAAGCCTGTGATCGCCCACTACCTGCGCCGGGAAATTGCCGGCGTCGACAGCGTCGCGGCTCTGCAGATGAAGATCGAGCCCTATGTCGATCGCAGCATCGAGCGCGCCACTGACGGCATCAGCTACTCAGGCCTTGAACACCTGAAGAAGGATCGCGCCTACCTCTTCATCAGCAATCACCGCGACATCGTCATGGATCCGGCGTTCGTCAACTACGCGCTCTACCATGCCGGCCTGCCCACGCCACGCCTGGCGATCGGCGACAACCTGCTGCAAAAGCCCTTCGTCAGCGACCTGATGCGCCTGAACAAGAGCTTCATCGTGCACCGCTCGATCAGTGGTCGACGCGAAAAGCTGGCCGCCTTCCAGACCCTGTCCGCTTATATCAGTCACTCGATTCGCCAGGAAGGCGCCTCGATCTGGATTGCCCAGGCTGAAGGCCGCGCCAAGGACGGCGACGACCGCACCGACTCGGCCATCCTCAAGATGTTCCACATGTGCCGCAAGGATGAAGCCTTCGCCAGCGTGCTGGCCGACCTGCACCTGGTGCCCGTGTCGATCAGCTATGAATACGACCCCTGCGATCTGGCCAAGGCGCGCGAGCTGTCGATTCGCGCCAGCACCGGCAGCTACACCAAGGCACCCGGCGAGGATGATGCCAGCATCGTGACCGGCATCACCGGCCACAAAGGCCGCGTACACCTGCACTTTGGCACCGAAATCCACGCGCCGCAGGAGGATGCCAAGGCCCTGGCCCAGCATATCGATCGCGACATCCTCAGCCATTACCGACTGTTCCCGGTGCACTACCTGGCCTACGCCCAGTGGAGCGAGCGTGATCCGGCACTAAACGTGCCGGCCGCCGAGCAGCTGTTTGCCGGCGACGAAGTGCAGGCCGCCCGCGCGCACTGGCAGCGCCGCCTGGCAAACTGCCCGGCCGAGCAGCAGCCCTGGCTGATCATGCAGTACGCCCGCCCGGTGGAAAACCACTACCGCCTGCGCAGCCATCCCGGCGCCTGAACGACCAGGGGGCGAGGATTCACACCCTCGCCCCCTGGCTGATCGACCGGCTGCTGTGCAGGCAGATCGTGCGTCTCACTGATTGTTGAGCACCTGCCCGACCACCGGATCACGGAATGCCCGGGTCAGGGCGTCGCTCAGCACATCGCTGACCAGTCGGGTATTGGTTTCCTGATTGGGCGCCAGGCCAAAGCGCTGATTCAGCGAGGCACCGTAACGCCCACTGTAGCGACGCACGCTGTTCTGTACATCGGCACGCAGGTTGGCGCTGATGGTGGCTTCGGTCACATAGCTGCTGTCCTTGGGCGACTGATAGCGCAGGTCGGTCAGGGTCAGGGTCAGCTGCGGAGCGTTATAGGCATTGGGGGTCGGCGTGAACCCCAGCAGACGTACCGCCGCCTCGGCCTGTCCCTGCAGGCGCGGCAGCAGATCCTGCTGACTGACGCTGATGGTGCTGGTCTCAGGATAAGTGCCACCCCGGGTACCGAGCACCGGCGAGCTGCGCCCGTCGACCACCCGCACCACCACCGCCTGCCCCTGACCGACCGGGGTCAGTGCTGCCGTCACCACCGGCTGGGGGCTGAGTTGTTGCGGGCTGTGGGCACAACCGGCGAGGGTCAGGCCGGCGGCAATGCAAAGACCAAGCAGCAGACGGGATGACATGTCAGAAATCTCCGGAAACGGCGACGATGGGGGCACGCAGTATAAGGCGAAGCCTTGGGTCGAACACGTTGCGAAGTGCCTGCGGCGCAGACACCCCGCCAGGCATCAGGGTTTGTGGGGACGGGACAGGAACTCGTGGGACTGCATTTCCAGCAGACGACTCAGGGTACGCTGGAACTCGAACTCCAGACGCCCGCCGGTATAGAGATCCTTGAGATCCACCTCGGCAGAGATGATCAGCTTGACGTTGCGATCGTAGAACTCATCAACCATGTTGATGAAACGCCGGGCCATATCATCCTTGCTCACCCCCATCTGCTCGACATTGGCCAGGATCACCGCATGGAAGATCTTGCCAAGCTCGATGTAGTCGTTCTGACTGCGCGGACCATCGCACAGGGCGCGGAAGTCGAACCAGGCGACATCATCGCCCACCTTGCGGGCCACGATCGGACGATTCTCGATCATCAGCGCCTCGTTCTCCTGCACGCTGCAGTGCTCAGGCAGCAGACTGCGGAAGCTCTTTTCAAGGCTCACCTCGGCACCGGCATCCAGCGGCCAGTGATACAGCTCCGCCTGCTCCAGCGCCCGCAGGCGGTAATCGACGCCGCTGTCGACGTTGACGATCTCAGTGTGTTCCTTGAGCAGCGCAATGGCCGGCAGGAAGCGCGCCCGCTGCAGGCCATCGCGGTACAGACCGTCGGGGACGATATTGGAGGTGGCCACCAGGCTCACGCCGTTCTTGAACAGCTCCTCGAGCAGGGTGGCGAGAATCATCGCATCGGTGATGTCGGAGACGAAGAACTCATCAAAGCAGATCACCCGCGCCTCATCGGCAAAGCGCTTGCCGATGATGGTCAAAGGGTTCTTCTCACCCTTGAGAGTCTTCATCTCCTCATGCACCCGCTTCATGAAGCGGTGGAAGTGGGTGCGCATCTTCTGCTCGAAGGGCAGCGCATCGAAGAAGGTATCGACCAGATAGGTCTTGCCGCGCCCCACCCCGCCCCAGAAGTAGATCCCCTTGATCGGCCCCTGGCTCTTCTTGCGCCCGAGCAGCTTGCCGAACAGGCCGCTGCCGGTCGAGGGCGTGGCACTGACCAGGTCATCGTACAGCCGTTGTAGATGGCGGACGGCGTTTTCCTGGGCAGGATCGTGGAAAAAGTCGGGGCGTTTCAGGTCAGCCTGGTAGCGTTCGAGCGGAGTCATGGCAGCAGCACGGTTGAGAAACGGGGCGCCACTTTAACCACGCACCCCGCGCTTGGCAATTGAGCCCGTGCGACGCTCAGGACTCACGCCCCAGCAGGGCCGTCGTGACGGCCTCGATCAGCGCCTCGGCAGCCTCCGCGCTGTCCAGCACCGCAGAGCGGGCCACGACCTGATCATCCAGGCAGGCCACCAGCTGCGTTGCCTCGATGCGCAGATCCAGCTCGCCGCCCTGCAGGCGCTTGCTGGCCGCCCCCGCTGCCCGTCCATCCTCGAACGGCTCGGACAGCAGCAGCTGCTGGCCGTCGGCATCCAGCAGGCGGAAGCGGAACCCCCCCTCATCACGGAAGCTGACCAGCCGGGCGCCCTTGGCGGCCTTCTTCTTGCCGGCAACCGTCCCCTGCGGCGCGGCGCGGAAGCTGCGCAGCCCCACCGCCTCACGCAGTTCGGCGAGAAATGGCGTAGCGATCTTGCGCGCCTTGGCCGCACCGGCCAGCAGGATGTCCTCCAGATCGTTCGGGCGGGTGATCAGGCTGTCATAGCGCTCACGGGCCTCGCCAAGCTCTGCTTCCAGCAAGGCGGTCAGGCGCTGCTTGGCCTCGCCCCAGCCCAGTCCGTCCTCAAGCTCGGCGCGGAAGGCAGCACTCTGTAGCGTGCCGGCAAACGCCTGATAGAGGGTGAACAGGTGGGAGCTTTCGGCATCCTTGGGCTCGCCCGGCAGGCGCGAATCCGTGACGATGCGCGCCACAGCATCCTTGAGCTGCTGGCGGGTGCCAAACAGCGGGATGGTGTTGTCGTAGCTCTTGCTCATCTTGCGCCCGTCCAGCCCCGGCAGGGTTGCCACGCTCTCCTCGATCACGGCCTCCGGCAGCTCGAACAGCGCCCGGCCATTGCCGAACAGGTGATTGAAGCGCTGGCCGATGTCGCGGGCCATTTCCACATGCTGGATCTGGTCGCGCCCCACCGGCACCTTGTGGGCATTGAACATCAGAATGTCGGCCGCCATCAGCACCGGGTAGCTGAACAGCCCCATGGTGACGCCGGCGTCCGGATCCGCGCCCTCGGCGACGTTCTTGTCTACCGAGGCCTTGTAGGCATGGGCACGGTTGAGCAGCCCCTTGCCCGCCACACAGGTCAGCAGCCAGGTCAGCTCGGGAATCTCGGGAATGTCCGACTGACGGTAAAAGGTCACCCGCTCAGGATCCAGTCCACAGGCCAGCCAGGTGGCGGCGATTTCCAGACGCGAACGCTGGATGCGCTGCGGATCATCACACTTGATCAGTGCGTGATAGTCAGCCAGGAAGTAGAACGAATCGACATTCGCGGCACGACTGGCATCGATCGCCGGGCGGATGGCTCCGGCATAGTTGCCAAGGTGCGGGGTACCGGTGGTGGTGATGCCGGTGAGGATACGGATGGTCATCGGTTGATCGCTTGTCAGGGCACTCAGGAGGAAAGGCGCGGCAGCAGCAGGTCTTTGAGCAGGGTCAGCCGGCCATGGAAGAAGTGGCCGCATTCTGCCACTTCAAGCAGCTCATGGGGACGTTCCAGCTGAGCTGACCAGGCGCGCACCGCCGGCGGGCTGACCACCTCATCATCGGCCGGCTGGATCACCGTCAGCGTGGCCTGCTGCGGCAGGCGCCCCTCGACGCTAAAGCGCTCGACCGGCGGGGCCAGCATCACCAGATGCTGCACTGCCACCCCCTGCTGCTCCAGACGCCCAGCCAGACAGGCCGCCACACAGGAGCCGAAGGAGAAGCCGATCAGGGTCAGCGATGCCTGCGGATGACGGGCCCGCAGCCACTGCACCGCAGCCTCGGCATCATCAATCTCACCCTCGCCATGGGCATGCACCCCGGCGCTCTGCCCGACGCCGCGGAAATTGAAGCGCAGAGTCGCCATGCCGGCATCCCGGGCAATGCGCTGCGCCGTCGCCACAACCTTGTTGTGCATGGTGCCGGCATGCAGCGGGTGGGGGTGGCAGATCAGCGCTACTTGATCAGCATCGCTGCGCTCAAGGTAGAGGGCTTCGAGTGCGCCACAGGGGCCCTCGAGCAGCACGGGGGTTTCGCGGGTAGACACAGGAGGACTCCATGATCGGACAGGAACAAGCCGGGCGGGTGCCGCATCGCGCAACCCTGACGGCCGCTGGCGGCGGCATCCGCGCCGCGCCATGCTATACAGCGTCGGGATGAGCGGCTAACTTATTGTAAATCTTGTATTTAGAGGAAGGTTTCGTGGAACAGACTTATGCTGCCTGGCTGTTGCCCGTTCTTGGCCTGCTCGCAGGCATCGTCATCGGCTTCTTGCTGGGACGGCTGCTGAGCAGTAACCATACCGGCAGCAGTCGTCATCGTGTGGATGAGATGCAGGAGCGCTTCGAGAACTACCAGAACGAGGTAGCCAATCATTTCAACACCACCGCCAACCTGCTGCAAAAGCTCAACCAGAACTATCAGGACATCCATGAGCACCTGAGTGAAGGTGCCAGCCGTCTGGCACTGGAGGAGCAGACCCGCCAGCAGCTGACCCGCCCGCTCGCCACACCCGCCGCGCGCGCGCTGCCGACCAGCAGCGAGCCGCCGCGCGATTACGCGCCGGGACACTCCGGCGTGCTCAGCGACGAGCCGGTCATCAAGCACGACTGACCCCCATACCAAGGGTGCGCGGCCGGCGCAAGGCACAGCAGACTGCACCAGCCGCTACCCTCTTGGCGCCACAGATGACAAGGCCCCGGCAGAACTGCCGGGGCCTTGTCATTCAGGGGTGGTGAATCAGATCGCGCCGCGGGCGCGCAGCAGCTCCAGCACCCGCGCCACGCCCTCCTCCACCGAAGTGGACTGGGTATCGATCACCAGATCGGCATCCAGCGGCACATCGTAGGGGAAGGACTCGCCGGGGATGTTGTCCTCACCGGCGGCGTACAGGCCCTGCGGATCACGCTCACGGCAGGCCTGCGGCGAGGCCTGCACATAAACGGTGATCAGCCGCTCGGCGCCGATCACCGCACGGGCCTGCTCGCGGCCCTCGGCATCCGGGGCGACGAAAGCGGCCAGGGTCAAGAGACCCGCCTCGTTGAACTGCCGGGCCACCTGTGCGGCGCGGCGCCAGTTCTCGGCACGTCCGGCGCGATCCAGCGCCAGGCCCTTGTTCAGGTCGTGGCGCAGGTTCTGGCCATCCAGCACATAGACCGCGCGGCCGCTGTCGAACAGCTTGCGCTCCACGGCGTAAGCCAGGGTGCTCTTGCCGGCGCCGGACAGGCCGCTGAACAGCACGGTGGCCGGCTGCTGGCCGAAGCGTGCGGCGCGCTCCTCGCTGCTGACGTGCGCCAGGCGGCCGTGGTGGCCGGCGGTGTTCTGCCCGGCCAGCGGCTCGGCGATGATCATCCCGGCACCGACGGTGCCGTTGGTCAGCCGGTCAATGACGATGAACGCACCGGTGGTGCGGTTGTGCGCGTAGCCGTCGAGGGCGATCGGCGCATCCAGGCTGATGCGCACCTTGCCGATCTCATTGAGCTTGAGCTCGCTGGCCGCCAGCTGCTCGAGGCTGTTGACGTCGACACGGTGCGCGATGCCGACGATGTTGCCCGGCACGTAGCTGCTGGCGCGCTTGATGTCGTACTTCTTGCCCGGCAGCATCGGCTCCTCGGCCATCCACACCAGCATGGCGTCGAAGCTGTCGGTGACCTGCGGGCGGTTGTCAGCGTGCACCAGCATGTCGCCTCGCGACACATCGATCTCGTCCTCGAGGGTCAGGGTCACCGCCTGGCCGGGGATCGCCTGCTCCAGCTCGCCGTCAAAGGTGACGATCGACTTGACGCGGCTGGTCTTGCCCGACGGCAGCACGGCGATCTCGTCGCCCTTGTGCACGATGCCGCTGGCCAGGGTGCCGGCGAAGCCGCGGAAGTTCAGGTTCGGCCGGTTGACGTACTGCACCGGGAAGCGCATGTCGGTCAGGTTGCGGTCGGCGGCGATCTCGACGGACTCGAGGATCTCCATCAGCGACGGCCCCTGGTACCAGGGCGCGCGCTCGCGCTTGTTGACCACGTTGTCGCCCTTGAGCGCCGACATCGGGACGAAGTGCAGCGAGCTGGGCTGCATGCCGA
>CAZFFB010000042.1:0-10840 GCA_964517735.1 uncultured Pseudomonas sp. | reverse complement strand
CGAACAGCGGCTCCTTGTCCTCCTGGTTGTCCTTGTTGTAGGCCAGCGGCTGGCCCTTCATCAGGGTCAAGAGGCCGGTCAGCGCGCCGAACACCCGGCCGCTCTTGCCGCGCACCAGCTCGGGGACGTCGGGGTTCTTCTTCTGCGGCATGATCGAGCTGCCGGTGCAGAAGCGGTCGGGCAGTTCGATGAAGTTGAACTGCGCGGAAGTCCACAGCACCAGCTCCTCGGAGAAGCGCGACAGGTGCATCATCGCCAGGCTGGCGGCGGCGCAGAATTCGATGGCGAAGTCGCGGTCCGACACGCCGTCCAGCGAGTTGCCGCCGATCGCCTCGAAGCCGAGCAGCTGGCAGGTGATCTCGCGCTGGATCGGGTAGGTGGTGCCGGCCAGTGCCGCCGAGCCGAGCGGCATGCGATTGACCCGCTTGCGGCAGTCGACCAGGCGCTCGTAGTCGCGGCTGAGCATCTCGAACCAGGCCAGCAGGTGGTGGCCGAAGCTCACCGGCTGGGCGGTCTGCAGGTGGGTGAAGCCGGGCATGATCACCTCGGCGTGCTGCTCGGCCTGCGCCAGCAGGCCCTCTTGCAGGCGGGTGATCTCCTTGAGGATCACGTCGATTTCGTCGCGCAGCCACAGGCGGATGTCGGTGGCCACCTGATCGTTGCGGCTACGGCCGGTGTGCAGCTTTTTGCCGGTGATGCCGATGCGCTCGGTCAGACGCGCCTCGATGTTCATGTGCACATCTTCCAGATCGACGCGCCAGTCGAACTGGCCGGCCTCGATTTCGCTCTGGATCTGCGTCAGGCCGTCGATGATCGCGTCACGCTCGGCGGCAGTCAGCACGCCGGCCTGCTCCAGCATGGTGGCGTGGGCAATCGAGCCCATGATGTCGTGGCGGTACAGGCGCTTGTCGAAGTCGACGGAGGCGGTGAAGCGGGCGACGAAGGCGTCGACCGGTTCGCTGAAGCGGCCGCCCCAGGACTGGTTGGTTTTTTCGCTGCTCATCGGTGTCTCGTTGTGCGTGCGGGGGTTCGAAGAAGTGGCCGGCATGATAGCAGGTCGTCCGGAGTGCCCGGGGCATGCCGAGCGGGCACTTTTCGTGCCAGAGTGGTGGTTCTGCGCGGCAAATGACTTCGATCATGACCAACGGTCATGGGCCGCGTTAGGCTACGCTTGAATGTGAGCCCTGTAGGGAGCCGATCCCATGAACGTTCTGATCGTCACCGGTGTACCCTCGATCCGCGAACAACTGGCCGGCTGGCTGGCGGCGCTGCCCGGCTATCGCCCGCTCGAGGCCGAGGCGGCCAGTGTGACCGAGGCGCTGGCCCAGATCGGCAGCCTGCAACCGGACATCGTCCTGCTGGATGTGGCCCTGCCGGGCGATGGCCTGCAGGTTGCCGCCAGGTTTTGCGAGCACGAACCTGCCCCGGCGCTGGTGCTGCTGGGCGAGGAGGCGCAGCTGGCCGGGCTGCGCCGCGAGGCCATTGCACATCTGTGCCTGCCTGCAGCTCCCGCTGCGCTGGCCGAGGCTCTGGCCGGTGCCGTGGCGCTGCAGCGCGCCCAGCTCCTGGCGCTGCTGGCCGCGCCGCCGCCCGGACAGGTGCCGCGCAGCCATATCGGCGCCCGGACCCGGCGCGGTGTCGAGGTGGTGGCGATGAGCGAGGTGCTGTACTTCATCGCCGATCACAAGTACGTGACCCTGCGCCATACCGGCGGCGAGCTGCTGCTCGATGAAACCCTCAAGGGGCTTGAGGAGGAGTTCGGCGAGCGTCTGGTGCGCATTCACCGCAATGCCCTGGTGATGCGCGCGCGCATCGATCACTTGCAGCGCGATGTGCATGGCTACTTCCAGCTTTATCTGCAAGGCCTGGACGAGGCGAGCCTTGTGGTCAGTCGCCGCCACGTCAGCGGCCTGCGCAAGCTGATGCGCGGCCTGGCGTGAGTGCGGCAAAGGCGATCGTGCATGGCAGGCTTCCGGAGCGGGGCGGGCAAGCTGGTATCATCAGGCCACTTCCCTGATCGTCTGGAATTGTCCATGCCCCGCCAAATCCGCATCGCCACCCGCAAGAGTGCCCTCGCCCTGTGGCAGGCCGAGTACGTCAAGGCCCGCCTTGAAGCGGCCCACCCGGGCCTGATCGTGACCCTGGTACCGATGGTCAGTCGCGGCGACAAGCTGCTCGATGCGCCGCTGGCCAAGATCGGCGGCAAGGGCCTGTTCGTCAAGGAGCTGGAAACCGCCCTGCTGGACAACGAAGCCGATATCGCCGTGCATTCGATGAAGGATGTACCGATGGACTTCCCCGAGGGGCTTGGCCTGTACTGCATCTGCGAGCGTGAAGATCCGCGCGATGCCTTCGTCTCCAACACCTTCGCCAGCCTCGACGCGCTGCCGGCCGGCAGTGTGGTCGGCACCTCCAGCCTGCGCCGCCAGGCCCAGCTGCTGGCGCGCCGCCCGGATCTGGAAATCCGCTTCCTGCGCGGCAACGTCAACACCCGCCTGGCCAAGCTCGATGCCGGCGAGTACGACGCCATCATCCTCGCCGCCGCCGGGCTGATCCGTCTGGGCTTTGAGGCGCGCATCCGTGACTTCCTCAGCGCCGAGGACAGTCTGCCGGCCGGTGGTCAGGGCGCGGTGGGCATCGAGTGCCGCAGCGCTGATGTCGAGCTGCAGGCTCTGCTGGCGCCGCTGCACCACGCCGATACCGCCGACCGGGTGAATGCCGAACGTGCGCTGAACAAGCACCTCAACGGCGGCTGCCAGGTGCCGATCGCCTGCTATGCGCTGCTTGAAGGCGATCAGCTGTGGCTGCGCGGTCTGGTCGGCCAGCCCGATGGCGGTGAGCTGCTGCGTGCCGAGGCCCGCGCCCCGCGTGCGGCCGCCGAGGCCCTCGGCGTGCAGGTCGCCGAGGCGCTGCTCGCCCAGGGCGCCGACCGCGTCCTCGCGGCGGTCGATGGCGAGGATGGCCAGCCGTGAGCGACTGGCGCCTGCTGCTGACCCGTCCCGCCGAGGACTGCGCCGCGCTGGCGCAGACCCTCGCCGGGCAGGGCCTCTTTGGCCACTGCCTGCCGCTACTGGCCATCGAGCCGCTGGACGAAACCCCCGAGCAGCGCAGCCTGCTGCTTGATCTGGATCGCTACTGTGCGGTGATTGCCGTGAGCAAGCCGGCGGCGCGTCTTGGGCTGGAGCGGCTGGATCGCTACTGGCCACAGCCGCCGATGCGCCAGCGCTGGTTCGCAGTCGGCGCCGCGACCGGCACCCTGCTCAGGGACTGGGGGCTCGATGCCCACTGGCCGGAGCAGGGCGATGACAGCGAAGCCCTGCTGGCCCTGCCGGCCCTGCAGCAGGCGT
Source organism: uncultured Pseudomonas sp. (assembly GCA_964517735.1). GTDB lineage: Bacteria > Pseudomonadota > Gammaproteobacteria > Pseudomonadales > Pseudomonadaceae > Geopseudomonas. The sequence continues at coordinate 7,493 of CAZFFB010000042.1, read as the reverse complement.
TGGCCAGCCCTGATCCGCAGGTGCTGATCCTGCGGGGCGACAGTGGCCGCGACTGGCTGGCCGAGCGGCTGCGTGAGCAGGGGGTGCGGGTCGACTACCTGCCACTGTACCGGCGCGTGCTGCCCGACTACCCGGCCGGCACCTTGCAGGCCATCCTGCGCGAGCAGGCGCTCAATGCCCTGGTGGTCAGCAGTGGCGAGGGGCTGGCTCATCTGCAGCAGCTGGCCGGTGATGACTGGCCAGCGCTGGCGCACCTGCCGCTGTTCGTGCCCAGTGCGCGGGTCGCTGCGCTGGCCCGTGCGGCGGGTGCTCAGGATGTACGCAACTGCCACGGCGCCAGTGCCGCGGCGCTGCTGGCGGCACTCACCGCCCCGTGCGAATCCCGTTAACTGCCGGTGCGCCGCCCTGCGGCGTGCCCTCTCAAAGGACGCTCCCGTGACCGACGCCGCACCGCAACCCGAACAACTGCCTCCGGCCGAGCCGGCCACGCCCAGCCAGACCGGGCCTGCCCAGGCGGCACCCGCCGCCGCCGGTGCGCGTGGCTCGCGCCTGGCTCTGCCGGCCCTGCTGCTGGCCGCCGGCGCGCTGCTGCTGGGAGGCTGGAACCTCAACCAGCTGCAGCAGCCGCCCCAGGCGGATCCGCAGCTGCAGGCCCTGCTGCAGGCGCTCGATGCGCGCATCACCCAGCAGGGACAGCGCATCGAGCAGGGCGAGCATAAGCAGCAAGCCCGGCTGAGCGAGCTGCCCAGTGCTGAGCTGTTTGGCAATCAGCAGCGTCTGCTCGCTGATCTGCAGGCCGGCCAGCAGACGCTGGCGGCACGTATCGAGCAGGTGCTGGGCGCCAGCCGTCAGGAATGGCGCCTGGCCGAGGCCGAATACCTGCTGCGTCTGGCGGCGCTGCGCCTGAGCGCGCTGCAGGATGTCAGCAGTGCCCAGGCCCTGGTACAGGCCAGCGATCAGATCCTGCGCGATCATGATGATCCGGCCGCCTTCGCCGCCCGCCAGCAGCTGGCGCGCAGCCTTGAAGCGCTGCGGCGCCTGCCGGTGATCGATCGCACTGGACTGTTCCTGCAGCTGGCGGCACTGAGTGAGCAGGCCAGCGGACTGGACACCCGTCTGCCGGTCTTTAACCCCAGCCAGGCGGCGGCATCGACCCCCGCTGCCGAGGGGATGGCTGCCTGGTGGCAGCGGCTGAGCGGTTTCGTGCGTCTTGAGTTCACTGCCAGTGACCAGGTGAAGCCGCGGCTGGCCGGGCAGACCCGCGAGCAGCTGCGCCTGGCCCTGCGTCTGGCGCTGGAGCAGGCGCAATGGGCGGCGCTGCATGCCGATGCCGCGGTCTATGGCCGTGCGCTTGAACAGGCACGCCTGCTGGTGCAGGAGTTCTTTGGCCTTGATGATGCCCACAACCAGGCGCTGTTCGAGCGGCTGGGCACGCTGGCGGCCGAGCCGGTGGCCGTTGAGCTGCCGGACCTGTCGCCGGCCCTCAATGCCCTGCAGGCCTATCTGGAACAGCGCGCCCGCGCAGCCCTTGCCCAGCAGGTGCTGACGGACGAGCCGAAGGCTTCGGGCGCGGCGCAGGACACCGCCACGCCCGTCACGCCGCCTGTCGTCGAGGAGAACGCCGCGCCGGCCGACGCACCCGTACAGGCGCCGACAGCCGCTGCCGGTGAAGCTGAGGAGGTGCAGCCATGAACACGCGCACCCTGGGGCTGCTGTTGCTGGTCATTGTCGCTGCAGCGCTGCTCGGACTGGCGATCGCCGATCATGCCGGTTATGTGCTGATTGCCTATCGCGGGCTGCGTTTTGAGGCGACCTTCTGGGTCTTCCTTGCGCTGTGCGCCGCGCTGGCGGGGCTGGTGTACGGGCTGCGTGCGCTGCTCGGCCTGCTGGGCGCATCGGGGCGGCTGGTCAATCCCTGGTCGGGGCGCAATCGTCAGCGGCGCGTCCGCCAGGCGCTGCGCCGTGGCGTGCTGGAGCTGGCGGCCGGGCACTGGACGGCGGCGCTCAAGCAGCTGTCCCAGGCGGCCCGCCACGCGCCACAGCCGCTGCTGGCCTACCTTGGTGCGGCGCGCGCCGCCCATGAGCTGGGCGAGCATACCCAGGCGGAGAGCCTGCTGGAGGAAGCGCTGAGGCGCGACCCCGAGGCCGAGGCGCTGGTGGCCCTCGAACATGGGCGGATGCTGATCGCCCGGGGGGCCGACCGCGAGGCCTGCGAGGCGCTGCAGCGCGTGCGCGAGCATCATCCGCGTCACCCTGAGGCGCTGCGTCTGTTGCCGGGCGTGCTGGAGCGTCTGCAGGACTGGCCCGCACTGAGCGCGCTGCTGCCTGAGCTGCGCCGGGCACAGACCTTGCCGGCCGCCACCCTCGATGCCCTCGAGACCCGGGCCTGGTGCGCGCAGCTGGCCGCCGCTGCGGCGCGCTGCACGGCCAATGATCCCGCCGCGCTGCATGAAGCCTGGCAGACACTGGGGCAGGCGCAGCGTCAGCAGCCGGCGCTGCTGGGCGCCTATGTCGAGCTGCTGCGCGGCTTTGGCCAGAGCGCCGAGGCCCGTGGCGAGGCGCTGCTGGCGGCGGCACTGCAGCGCGAATATCACCCGCTCTTGGCACAGCTCTACGGCCTGGTGCAGGGCCAGGATCTGGCCGCCCAGCTGCAACGTGCCGAGGGCTGGCTGAAGCAGCATCCCGGCGATGCCGGTCTGTTGCTGACCCTTGGGCGTCTGTCGCTGCGCAACCGCCTGTGGGGCAAGGCCCGTGACTACTTCGAGCGCAGCCTGGGTGCCGAGCGCAGTGCCGAGGCCTGCATCGAGCTGGCGCGCCTCTTGGCTCATCTGGGCGAAACGGCGCGCAGCCAGCAGGTGTTGCAGCAGGGGCTGGGGCTTTTGGGGCGCGGCCTGCCGGCCCTGCCGCAACCAGGGCCTGCCCGCTAACGGACCGGGCTGCTGGCCAGCCCGGTCGATCTGATCCGTTCTTCACTATGGCCACTGCAGGCCATTCACGGGAGTCACCATGGCGCTGGGCAATCCCCGCTTGCTGAATCTGCTGACCTTTGCCGGCTGTGCCCTGTTGCTGGGCTTTGGCCTGTATCTGGAGCACGGGCTGGGCCTTGAGCCCTGTCCGCTGTGCATCGTGCAGCGGATCGCCTTTGTCGCGGTCGCGCTGCTGGCGCTGCTGGCTTTCCTGCACGGGCCGCAGCGCGGCGGTCGGCGTGTGTATGCCGGGCTCGCGCTGCTGTGTGCCGTTGGCGGTGCAGCGACGGCCGGGCGGCAGATCTGGCTGCAGGGCCTGCCCCCCGACCAGCTGCCTGCCTGCCTGCCGAGCCTTGATTACATGCTCGAAGCGCTGCCGCTGCAGCAGATCGTCGGCCTGGTGCTGCACGGCACCGCCGACTGCACGCAAAGCCCCTGGAGCCTGCTGGGGCTGGGCATTCCCGAGTGGAGCCTGCTGGGTTTCATCGCCCTGGGCATCCTGCAGGCATACCAGCTGCTGCGCCGCACCTGAGCGCCGCCGGATCAGCTGGCAGGCCGCATGGCTTGCCGGTATCCGGCCCCGGGCATAGTCTGGGGGCGGGGCGGTGGCAGCAGGGCTGCCCATCGCACGCCATAACAATAACGAATCACTCAGGGGGATGGTCATGCTGGAGAATTGCCGGGACGCGCAGGAACGCTGGGGTGGCGTACACCGCCTGCTGGATCGCTGGCTGCAGGAGCGCCAGCGGCTGATCGAAGCCTACCAGGCGCTGTGCCAGCGCCCGCAGCAGGGTGCTGGCGAGCTGGAAAGCTTCTGCAACCAGCTGCTGGACTATGTCTCGGCCGGACACTTTGAAATCTACGGCCAGCTGCTCGATGAGGCCCGTGCCTTTGGTGATCAGCGCGCCCTGGAGCTGGCCGAGCAACTCTACCCGCGCCTGCAGACCAGCACCGACGCGGCGCTGGATTTCAATGATCGCTGCGACAATGGCGATCTGCGCGACAACCTGGGGCTTGGCAGCATGCTGCAGCCGCTGGGCCGCCAGCTCGAGGAGCGCTTCGAGCTGGAGGACTGTCTGATCGAGGTGCTGCACACCGCGCACAGCGCACAGGCGCGTGCCTGAACTGGCCGGGTCGGGGGTGTGCGTCTAGGCTGATGAAGGATCTGTCCCATCGTCCGGAGGCGCCCATGTCCAACAAGCAAGCTCCACTCACCACGCCGCTGCACTTGCTGCTGCAGTTGTCCCGCAATCTGCTGGAGCATCTTGAACAGGCCTGTACGGAGGCCCTCGAGAATGCCGAGCAGATGCTGGCCAGACTGGAACGTCAGCGCAGCAAGACTCAGGAGCAACTCTACAAGGCCAACACCCGGCTCAGTGATGCGGTGCATGCCGGCAAGACCGGGCGGCAGGCCAAGTACCGTGCGCGCATCAGTGAACTGGACGAGCTGCTGGCGACCCTCGAGGCGCGGCATGCCGAGCTGCTGGCCTATCTGCAGCAGCTGCGCATCGACAGCGGCGAAAGCCTGGAGCTGGCCCAGGGGATCGGCAAGGTGGCGGCCTCTGCCGCTTCCCGGCTCAAGCGCCGCGAGCTGACCCGTGAGGCTGATCGTGCCGGCGAGCGCGTGCGACCGAGCGCGGCACCCGCGGCACTGGCGCCGCCCAAGGCTGTCCGGCGCAGTGCCCGCAGCGCCATACCGGCGCCGGTGCATGCCGGCCCGGAGACTGAGCTGCCCAAGGCGTCCCGCACCCGGCGGGGGCGCAAGCCGGTCACCGCTCAGGACTGACGCAGTGCCGCGCGCAGCGCGCCGGCCAGAGGCGCGGCCTCGCCCGGCAGCCATGCCTGCAACCAGTCCGGCACGCTGCCCGGGTGGGGGTGGCCGCACGCCGGCGCCGCGGCCTCAAGGTGCGCTTGCAGGCGCTCGAGCAGTGCCTGTTCGGCGCTCACTTCCAGAGCCGCCAGCTGCTGGCGCAGTGTGGCCAGAGCCTGATCGGTGGTGGCGGGAGTCTTCCAGGCGCGGCGCAGCTGGCGCAGCGGCAGACAGACCTGCTGCTGCCAGTCAGCGGCGATACGCCACAAGGCATCGGCAACATCCTGCTCGAAGGGGCGGCGGTGCTGCTCCAGCCACAGGGCGGTGAGCAGCAGGCACACATCCGCGCCGTGCTCATCCTGTGCCCTGAGGCAGAGCGCGGCGATGGCCGGGCGGGCATAGAGCGCCACGGCAAAATCCCATAGTCCCTGTTGCATGCGTACTCCGAGGGATCGAGGCGAGCTGCTAGACTGCGCGTCCGCCGAATTCCCGTGTGTGACCATGATCCGAATCGTCAATCTTACCCTGCAGCGCGGCCCGCAGCGCCTGCTCGAGCACGCCGACCTGACCCTGCACGCCGGGCAGAAGGCCGGCCTGATCGGTGCCAATGGCGCCGGCAAATCCTCGCTGTTCGCCCTGCTGCGCGGCCTGCTCGCCGCCGATGCCGGTGATTGCCAGCTGCCGCCGGACTGGCGCATCGCCCACATGCGTCAGGAGGTCGATACCCTCGAGCGCCGGGCGGTGGACTACGTGCTGGACGGCGACACCCGCCTGCGGCACATCCAGGCGGCGCTGAGTGCGGCCGAGGCCGCCCACGATGGCCACGCCCTGGCTCGCCTGCACAGCGAGCTGGACAACGCCGACGGCTACAGCGCCGACGCCCGTGCGCGCAAGCTGCTGGCCGGCCTAGGCTTTGACGCTGCGCAGATGGAGCGCGCCGTCGGCGACTTCTCCGGTGGCTGGCGGATGCGCCTGAACCTCGCCCAGGCGCTGATGTGCCCCTCGGACCTGCTGCTGCTCGATGAGCCGACCAACCACCTCGACCTTGATGCCATCCTCTGGCTGGAGGAGTGGCTCAAGGGCTACCCCGGCACCCTGCTGCTGATCTCCCACGACCGTGACTTCCTCGATGCGGTGGTCGATCACGTGGTGCATCTGGATCAGCAGAAGCTGACCCTCTATCGCGGCGGCTACTCGGCCTTCGAGCGCACCCGCGCCGAGCGTCTGGCCCAGCAGCAGCAGGCCTTCGAGAAGCAGCAGGCGCAGCGTGCGCACATGGAAGACTTCATCCGCCGCTTCAAGGCCAAGGCCAGCAAGGCGCGCCAGGCGCAGAGCCGCATCAAGGCGCTGGAGCGCCTCGAGGAGCTGGCTCCGGCGCACATCGACTCGCCGTTCGACTTCCGCTTTCGCGAGGCCGACAAGGTCTCCAGCCCGCTGCTTGATCTCAGTGAGGGGCGCCTCGGCTACGGCGAGCGGGCGGTGCTGGAGAAGGTCAAGCTGCAGCTGGTGCCCGGCGCACGGATCGGCCTGCTCGGCCCCAACGGCGCCGGCAAGTCGACCCTGATCAAGACCCTGGCCGGTGAGCTTGAGCCGCTCGGCGGCCGGCTGACCCGCGGCGAGAACCTTGCGGTCGGCTACTTTGCCCAGCACCAGCTCGACTCGCTCGACCCCAAGGCCAGCCCGCTGCTGCACCTGGCGCGCATCGCTCCCGGCGAGCGCGAGCAGAGCCTGCGCGACTTTCTCGGTGGCTTCGATTTTCGCGGCAACCGCTGTGACGAGCCGGTGGTCAATTTCTCCGGTGGCGAGAAGGCGCGTCTGGCACTGGCGCTGATCGCCTGGCAGAAGCCCAACCTGCTGCTGCTCGACGAGCCGACCAACCACCTCGACCTGGAGATGCGTCTGGCGCTGACCTTGGCCCTGCAGGATTTCGAGGGCGCGGTGCTGGTGGTATCCCACGACCGCCACCTGCTCAAGAGCACCACCGATGAGTTCCTGCTGGTCGCCGATGGCCGTGTGCAGGCCTTTGATGGCGATCTGGACGACTACGGCCGCTGGCTGATCGACTACCGCGCTCGCCAGCAGCCGGTCAGCGAGACAGTAGCGAGCGCCGACAAGACCGACAAGCGCGCCCAGCGTCAGGCCGCCGCGGCCCTGCGCCAGCAGCTGGCACCGCGCAAGAAGGCTGCCGACCAGCTGGAAAAGGAGCTGGGCGGCGTGCACGAAAAACTGGCTGCGCTGGAAACCCAGCTGGGTGACAGTGCCCTCTACGAGGCGGCGCGCAAGGACGAACTGCGTGGCCTGCTGGCTGAGCAGGCGGCGCTCAAAGGCCGCGAGTCCGAGCTGGAGGAAGCCTGGCTGCTGGCGCTGGAGGCGCTCGAGGCGCTGGAAGCCGAGCTTGGGGGGAGCGCATGAAGGTCTGGCTGGCGCAGTGGCTCGGCGAGTGGAGCGAGACTCTGCTGCTCGGCCTGCAGGTGCTGCTGATCCTGCTGGCCGGCTTCGTCCTGCAGCGTCTGGTGGCCCGCGGCCTGACGCGTCTGGCGACCCGCTACCAGTTGCCCGGCGAGCTGCTGCTGCCGCTGCGCGGCGCGCTGCGCTGGCTGATCATGGGCAGCGCGCTGATGCTCGCCCTGGAGCACCTCGGGGTGTCCGCCGGGGTGCTCTGGGCTGCGTTCTCCGGCTTCGTCGCGGTCGCCGCGGTGGCCTTCTTCGCGGTGTGG
>CAZFFB010000041.1:6411-10865 GCA_964517735.1 uncultured Pseudomonas sp. | reverse complement strand
GGTCAACGGGACGGCGATTTTACCCGGAGGTGAGCCTGGTTTTTAGAGGTGCCCTCTGGTCGCCACTCTGCAGGTAGACGGAAATGATCCGCTCCACCGGAAAGCCCAGCTTATCGATGACGTGCTGCTGATATCTTGCCAGCTGCCCGGAATGCTGCTGTGTGCCCGCCTTGTCTTCGATCAGGATGGCCCATTCGGCGTTGACGATGCAGAGGATGTCGATTCCTCCATCCTGCCGGCGGATCTCCAGGCTCGAGAGGTGTTCGGGGAGGCGAGCGCCTGCACGCCGATAGCAGTCATCGAGCAGCGCACGGGCTACCGCGTGCAGCGCGGGGTGCGTTTCCCTGTGCGCGGGCCTGGCCCAGGACAGCAGCCAGCACAGAAAGGCGTCCTGCGAGAGTTCGGAGGTGGCGAAGTCGAACAGATTCGGTGTCATGTCATTCCCTGGAAACGGGGGATTCATCCATGTCCGCAGCCGTGCCCCGGATCGCGTCTTTCAGGCGTTACGCCCGGTGATAGCCGATGTGGAAGCGGCGCTGCAGGAAGCTCACCGGCATGGCCTCGTCCGCGGGCAGCATGGCGGCGGCCTGCGGGTAGAGCGGATCGTCGAAGCCGGAAGGCTCGGGGGTGGTGGGGCTGGGCATGGCTCGATCCTTGAGTGATGGAGCGGCGAGCTTAACCCGTGATCTGCCGGGGAAGAAGTCCCGTCGGCAGCGCGCAGGGCAGACGCAGACAGCGGCGCATCCCCGGCACCCGGCGCAGTTTCGCTGTTAAACTGCGCCCCTTTGTGCATTCGCTTCGAGCTGCAGCCCGAAGCCTGGAGCTGCCCCATGTCCGAACTCTTCCAACACCGCGCGCGCAAGCGCTTCGGTCAGAATTTCCTGCACGATGCCGGCATCATCCACCGCATCCTGCGCGCCATCCATGCCCGTCCCGACCAGCGCCTGCTGGAGATCGGTCCGGGACAGGGAGCGCTGACCGAGGGGCTGCTGGGCAGTGGCGCGCAGCTTGACGTCATCGAGCTGGATCAGGACCTGATCCCGCTGCTCAAGCTGCGTTTTGGCCTCAATCCGCAGTTTCACCTGCACCAGGGCGATGCCATGAAGTTCGACTTCGCCACCCTGGTGAGCCCCGGCGAGCAGCTGCGGGTGGTCGGCAACCTGCCCTACAACATCTCCACGCCGCTGATCTTCCATCTGCTGGAACATGCTTCGATCATCGAGGACATGCACTTCATGCTGCAGAAGGAGGTGGTCGAGCGCCTGGCTGCCACGCCGGGTGGCGGCGACTGGGGGCGGCTGTCGATCATGGTGCAGTACTTCTGCCGCGTGGAGCATCTGTTCAACGTCGGGCCGGGTGCCTTCAATCCGCCGCCGAAGGTCGATTCGGCCATTGTCCGCCTGGTGCCGCATGCCGAGCTGCCGCATCCGGCCCGCGACCATCGCCTGCTCGAGCGGGTGGTGCGCGAGGCGTTCAACCAGCGCCGCAAGACCCTGCGCAATACCCTCAAGCAGCTGCTGCCGGCCGAGCAGATCGAGGCGGTCGGCGTCGATGGCAGTCTGCGCCCGGAACAGCTGGATCTGGCCGCCTTCGTGCGTCTGGCCGACCAGCTGGCCCTGCAGCAGGCCCGTGCCTGAGCCTTCCCAAATTCCTTGCCTGCCGGATCAGCCGATGTCCCAAGACCCCCGTTACCAGATTGATGTCAGCGTCGTTTCCCGTCACCTGCCCGAGCAATCGCACCCGGAACAGGAGCGCTATGCCTTCGCCTACACGGTGACCCTCGTCAACACCGGCGCGGTCAGCGCCCAGCTGCTCAGCCGCCACTGGATCATCACCGATGGCAACGCCAAGGTGCAGGAAGTGCGCGGTGCCGGCGTGGTCGGCGAGCAGCCGACCCTCGCCCCCGGGCAGAGCCACACCTACACCAGCGGCTGCCTGCTGGCCACGCCGGTCGGCAGCATGCAGGGCAGCTTCCAGATGCAGGCCGAGGACGGTGCGCGCTTCGATGCCCCGATCCGCGCCTTCCGGCTGGCCGTACCTGGAGCCCTGCACTGAGATGACGCTGTATGCCGTCGGTGACCTGCAGGGCTGTCTTGAGCCCCTCAAGTGCCTGCTGGAGCGGGTGAACTTCGATCCGGCCCACGATCACCTGTGGCTGGTGGGCGATCTGGTCAATCGCGGCCCGCAGTCGCTGGAGACCCTGCGCTTTCTGTTCGCCATGCGCGGCTCCCTCACCGCGGTGCTGGGCAATCATGACCTGCACCTGCTGGCGGTGGCCCACAACATCGAGCGGCTGAAGAAAGGCGATACCCTGCGCGACATCCTCGAGGCGCCGGACCGTGACGACCTGATCGACTGGCTGCGCCACCTGCCGCTGCTGCATCACGATGCCGAGCGGCAGATCACCCTGGTGCATGCCGGCATTCCGCCGCAGTGGTCACTGAAAAAGGCCCGCAAGCGCGCCGCCGAGGTGGAAGCGGCACTGCGCGATGATGCCCGCCTGCTGCCCTTTCTCGACGGCATGTATGGCAATGAGCCCAGCCAGTGGAACAGCCGCCTGCGCGGCGTGACACGTCTGCGCACCATCACCAACTACTTCACCCGCATGCGCTTTTGCACCGCCGACGGGCGCCTCGACCTCAAGAGCAAGGAGGGTCTGGGCAGCGCGCCCAAGGGCTATGGCCCCTGGTTCAGCCATCCCGGACGCAAGATGCGCGGGCAGCGCATCCTGTTCGGCCACTGGGCAGCCCTGCAAGGCCGCTGCAACGAGCCCGGCGTCGAGGCGCTGGATTCGGGCTGCGTGTGGGGCGGCGCCCTGACCCTGCTGGATGTCGATCACGGCATCCGCCACACCTGCAACTGCCAGAAGGTTTCCTGAACCATGAGCGACTTCAAACGCATCGACCCCGCCACCGCGCTGAACCTTGCCGAGAACGGTGCGGTACTGGTGGACATCCGCGATCCCCACAGCTTTGCCATGGGCCATGTGAGCGGCTCGCAGCATCTGGACAATCACTCGCTGGCCGGCTTCATCGCTGCCGCTGACTTTGACGTGCCGCTGGTGGTGGTCTGCTATCGCGGCAACTCCAGCCAGAGCGCCGCCGCCTACCTGGCCAGCCAGGGCTTCAGCGAGGTGTACAGCCTGGATGGCGGCTTCGAGCTGTGGCGCAGCCTCTACCCGGAGCGTGTTGCGCGCGGCGAACGTGACGACTGAGCGGGCCGCCATGCAGATCTACAAGGTCGGCGGCGCCGTGCGCGACCGCCTGCTCGGCCGCCCGGTCACCGAAACCGACTGGGTGGTGGTCGGCGCCAGCGCCGAAGCCCTGGCCGCCCAGGGCTTTCGCCCGGTCGGCGCCGACTTCCCGGTGTTTCTCCACCCGCACACCGGCGAGGAATATGCCCTGGCACGCACCGAGCGCAAGAGCGGACGCGGCTACGGCGGCTTCACCTTCCATGCCAGTCCCGAGGTGACGCTCGAGGAAGACCTGATCCGCCGCGACCTGACCATCAATGCGATGGCCGAGGACGCCGAGGGGCGGATCATCGACCCCTATGGCGGCCAGCGCGATCTGCAGGCGCGGCTGCTGCGCCATGTCTCGCCGGCCTTTGCCGAAGACCCGCTGCGCGTGCTGCGGGTCGCCCGCTTCGCCGCCCGCTATGCACCGCTGGGCTTTGGCGTCGCCGCCGAAACCCTGGCCCTGATGGCCCGTATCGCCGCCTCCGGCGAGCTGGCGGACCTGACGGCCGAGCGGGTCTGGAAAGAGCTTGCGCGGGCGCTCATGGAGCCGCGTCCGGATCTGTTCATCCGTGTGCTGCACGACTGCGGCGCGCTTGGCGCGCTGCTGCCGGAGATCGAGGCCCTGTTTGGTGTACCGCAGAGCGCCGAGCACCACCCGGAGATCGATACCGGCGAGCATGTGCTGAGGGTGCTGCAGCAGTGCGCGCTGCACCAGCAGCCGCTGACGGTGCGCTGGGCCTGCCTGCTGCATGATCTGGGCAAGGGGCTGACCGATCCGCGCCACTGGCCGCGGCATATCGCCCACGAATCACGCGGCCTGCGCCTGATCGAGGCGGTCAACACCCGCTGCAAGGCCCCGCGCGACTGCGCCGAACTGGCCCTGCTGGTCGGCGAGTACCACACCCATGCTCATCGCGCCCTGATGCTGCGCGGCGAAACACTGGCCAGGCTGTTCCAGCATGTCGACCTGTACCGCCGCCCGGAGCGCTTCGCGCAGTTCGTCGCCGCCTGCGAGATGGACGCCCGCGGCCGTCTCGGCCTGGAAAGCCGGCCCTATCCGCAGGCCGATTACCTGCGCGCCGCCGCCGAGGTGGCGCGCGGCGTGGCGGTGCAGCCGCTGCTGGCGCAGGGCTTGCAGGGGGCGGCGCTGGGCGAGGCGCTCAAGACCGCGCGCACCGTGCTCGAACCGGCGCCCGGATGGACCAGCCCTAACATT
>CAZFFB010000041.1:0-6401 GCA_964517735.1 uncultured Pseudomonas sp. | reverse complement strand
CCGCGCGCCTGGCGGCCCTCAAGGCCTTTCGCCAGCGCGCGCGCACGGCCCCCTGAACCGGCAGCGCCCATGCCTTGGCCACACGCCAGGCCACGGCCGCTTGCCGCCTCAGCGCGGTGGCGGGTAGGCGCGACACAGCGCCGGCGGGGTCAGCTGCTGGCCCCGCCAGCAAAAGGGCACCGGCCAGAGCACCTGCTCGATCGACGATGCCTGCCAGAGCTGCGCAAAGCAGCGCCCGTCCAGCGGATGGCAGACCTCCGGTGCCAGCAGGGCCAGCGGCCAGAGCACGAACGCGTTGTGCAGGATTTCCGCGCGGGGTAGCCTGAGGCCCTCGAAATCCCCGACCAGTTGCGCAAAGAGCAGCACATCGATGTCCAGCGGCAGACCACGCCGCCCGCTGGCATAGCGGCCGTTGTCCGCCTCGATGGCCTTGAGCCGGCGGTCCAGCTCGGCCAGCGGCAGCTCGGTCAGGCCACTGACGGCCAGGTTGTAGAAGTACCCGCTGCACTGCCCCACCGCCGCGCTCTCGAAGACGGGCGAGCAGCGCAGATCCACCAGCAGTCCGGCCAGGGCGTCGAGCCCGGCCTGCAGGTGCCGCTCACGCTCGATATTGCTGCCAAGACCGAGGAATACCCTGTTCAGCGGCATCCGCGTTCGATCTCCACGCCCACGCCACCACGGGCCGCCGGCACCGCGCCCGGCTTGGTGACCCGAAGGCGCAGCCAGCCGATGGAAAACTCCGCCATCAGCAGCGCTGCCAGGCGCTCGGCGAAGGTCTCCACCAGCTGGAAATCACTGGCATCGGCAAACTGCTGGATGCGCGTGCTGATCGCGGCATAGTCGAGCGTCAGCGACAGCTCGTCATTCAGTGCGGATGGGCGGATATCCCATCCCAGCTGCAGGTCCAGGGTCAGGCACTGACGGATGCCGCGCTCCCAGTCGTACACGCCGATTACCGTATCGACCTCAAGCTCATTGATGAAAACTATGTCCACGCTGCCCTCTCGGCTGTCTAGAATCAGGGCTTTCTCGCCCCGGAATCATCCATGTCCTGGCTACTGGCACTGCTGGCCTACCTGCTCGGTTCGCTGTCCTTTGCCGTGCTGATCGGCCACTGGCTGGGCAGCGGCGATCCGCGCCTGGGTGGCTCGGGCAACCCCGGCGCCACCAACATGCTGCGCCTGGCCGGCCGCAAGGCGGCGGCACTGACCCTGCTGGGTGATCTGGCCAAAGGCCTGCTGCCGGTACTGCTGGCCGGCTGGCTCGGCCTGCCCGGCGAGCAGCAGGCCTGGATCGGCCTGGCGGCGGTGCTGGGCCACAGCTACCCGCTGTACTTTCGCCTGCAAGGCGGCAAGGGCGTGGCGACGGCCGCCGGACTGCTGCTGGGGCTGTACTGGCCGGCCGCCCTGCTGGCGCTGGGCGTCTGGCTGCTGGTATTTGCTCTGACCCGCATCAGCTCGCTGTCGGCACTGATCGCCACCCCCCTGACCCTGCCGCTGCTGGCCTGGCAGCAACCGGCGCTGCTGCTGCCGGTTAGTGTGCTGTGCGGGCTGATCCTCTGGCGCCACCGGCGCAACCTGCAGGATCTGCGCAGCGGACAGGAGCGCCCCCTTTGAATCCATGATCAGATGGCCGGCAGGCGCTCCATCGACCAGCGCGGCTGTACGCTGATCGCCGGCCCCTCGTGCTGGCCGGCCAGCAGGCGCTGGCAGCCGGCATACGCGATCATCGCGCCATTATCGGTGCAAAAACGCGGACGGGCATAGAACACCTGACCGCGGATCTCGCCGAGCATCCTCTCTAGCGCCTCGCGCAGCGCCTGGTTGGCACTGACACCGCCGGCGATCACCAGCCGCTTGAGGCCGGTCTGCTTGAGGGCTCGGCGGCACTTGATGGTCAGTGTCTCGACCACCGCCTGCTGGAAGGCCAGCGCGATGTCGGCGCGCGCCTGCTCAAGGTCGCTGCCCTCGCGCTCGCACTGCTTCCAGGTGTTGAGGGCGAAGGTCTTCAGGCCGCTGAAACTGAATTCAAGACCCGGCCGGTCGGTCATCGGCCGCGGGAAGACGAAGCGCCCCGGCGTACCCTGCAAGGCCAGCCGGGCGATTTCCGGGCCACCCGGATAACCCAGGCCGATCAGCTTGGCCGTCTTGTCGAAGGCCTCGCCGGCGGCATCATCCAGCGACTCGCCAAGCAGCTGGTACTGGCCGATGCCATCGACCCGCACCAGCTGGGTGTGCCCGCCTGACACCAGCAGGGCGACGAACGGGAACTGCGGCGGGGTTTCCTCAAGCATCGGCGCCAGCAGGTGGCCTTCCATGTGATGCACACCGACCGCCGGCACCCCCCAGGCCAGCGCCAGCGCCTGGGCGCAGGAAGCACCGACCAGCAGCGCGCCGACCAGACCAGGACCTGCGGTATACGCCACCGCATCGACATCGGCGCGGCTGCAGCCAGCCTCATCCAGCACCTGGCGAATCAGTGGCAGCATGCGCTTGACGTGATCGCGCGACGCCAGCTCCGGCACCACACCGCCATAGACCTGGTGCAGGTCGATCTGGCTGAACAGCGCATCGCCCAGGAGGCCGCGTTCGCTGTCGTACAGCGCCACGCCAGTTTCATCGCAGGAGGTTTCCAGGCCCAGCACTCGCATCGGCAACTTGCCCCGTAGGCTATCGGTTGAGAACAGAATCACGCATGATAAGCGCCCGCCCGGCTCGCTCCAAGCATTCGCCGCCTGCTGGACAATGACCGCCCGACGCTTTTTCCCGCGCAGGCTTTGCATTCCGCGGGGCGAGCGGGTAACATCCGCAACCCTTGAGAACCGGTGCCTCCAGAGCCTTGAAGCAGGATCGCACCATTCATACTCGGAAATCAGTGAAGGTACGACCTGGATGCCCGCCGTCAAAGTTAAAGAGAACGAACCCTTCGACGTAGCCCTGCGTCGTTTCAAGCGCTCCTGCGAGAAAGCCGGTGTACTGGCCGACGTGCGTAGCCGTGAGTTCTATGAGAAGCCCACTGCTGAGCGCAAGCGCAAGGCTGCGGCTGCTGTGAAGCGTCACGCCAAGAAAGTGCAGCGCGAGCAGCGTCGCCGCGAGCGTCTGTACTGAGTTTCGACTCAACGCAGCGCTACGCACCAACACCCGGCCCAGGCCGGGTGTTTGCTTTTATGGCCCCTGCACCGGGCAGTCTCCTTACCCTGTGCCATAATCCCCTCACCTCCCCCGACCTGCGCAGCCTGATCCGATGGCCGGCCTGATCCCGCAACGCTTCATTGACGACCTGCTCAGCCGCACCGACATCGTCGAGGTGGTCGGCTCTCGCGTGCAGCTGAAAAAGACCGGCAAGAATTACAGCGCCTGCTGCCCCTTCCACCAGGAAAAGACCCCCTCGTTCAGCGTCAGCCCCGACAAGCAGTTCTACTACTGCTTTGGCTGCGGCGCCGGCGGCAATGCGCTGGGTTTTCTGATGGACCACGACCACCTGGACTTCCCCCAGGCGGTCGAGGAACTGGCCAAGCGTGCCGGCCTTGAGGTCCCCCGCGAGGAGTCGCGCCCCGGCCAGCGGGTGCGCCAGCACGTCGACTCCCCCCTCTACCCGCTGCTCCAGTCTGCCGCCGACTACTACCGCCAGGCCCTGAAAAGCCACCCGGCGCGCCAGGCGGCGGTCGACTACCTCAAGGGCCGCGGCCTGTCCGGCGTGATCGCCCGCGACTTTGGCCTCGGCTTTGCGCCGCCCGGCTGGGACAACCTGATGAAGCATCTGGGCGGCGACAGCCTGCAGCAGAAGGCGCTGATCGATGCCGGCCTCTTGATCGAGAACGCCGAAAGCGGCAAGCGCTACGACCGCTTTCGCGATCGGGTGATGTTCCCGATCCGCGACAGCCGCGGGCGGGTGATCGCCTTCGGTGGCCGGGTGCTGGGCGACGACAAGCCCAAGTACCTCAACTCGCCGGAAACGCCCGTCTTCCACAAGGGCCAGGAACTCTACGGCCTCTACGAAGCCCGCCAGCACAACCGCGACCTTGATGAGATCATGGTGGTCGAGGGCTACATGGACGTCATCGCCCTCGCCCAGCAGGGCCTGCGCAACGCCGTGGCGACCCTGGGCACGGCGACCAGCGAGGAACACATCAAGCGCCTGTTCCGCCTGGTGCCCAGCATCCTGTTCTGCTTTGACGGTGACAGCGCCGGACGCAAGGCCGCCTGGCGCGCCCTGGAAGCCTGCCTGCCCAGCCTGCAGGATGGCCGCCGGGCGCGCTTCCTGTTCCTGCCGGACGGCGAAGACCCGGACAGCCTGATCCGCCACGAAGGCGCCGACGCCTTCCGCGCCCGCCTCCAGCAGCAGGCCAGACCGCTGACCGACTACTTCTTCCAGCAACTGATGGAAGAGGCCGATCCCAGCACCCTGGAGGGCAAGGCCCACCTGGCAACGCTCGCCGCACCGCTGATCGAGCGCATCCCCGGCGCCAACCTGCGCACCCTGATGCGCCAGCGCCTGGGCGAGCTGAGCGGCCTGGACGGCGACAGCCTGCAGGCGCTGAGCAGCAGCGACGCGGCCGCCCCACCCCCCAGCCACGACAGCGCCGCCCCCTGGCCACCCTCAGACGGCTGGAGCCAGGCCGCGCCGCGCCCGCGCAGCGACTGGCGCGCCCCCCGTGAGGCGCCCTCGATCCGCGCCCCCAAGCGCGGCAACGGCGTCGAGCCGCCGACCCTCAGCGCCCTGCGCACCCTGCTCCATCACCCGCAGCTGGCCGGCAAGGTCGCCGATGCTCGCCAATTGGCCGGCGAGGACGACACCTACACCCAGCTGCTGGTTGCCCTGCTCGAATCGCTGCAAAAGCAGCCGCAGCAGGACTCGCTGCAACTGCTCGCCCGCTGGCATGGCACCGAACAGGGCCGCCTGCTGCGCGGCCTGGCGGAAAAGGAATGGCTGATCCGCGCCGACAACCTCGAGCAGCAGTTCTTCGACACCATCCACCGCCTGGCCATCCGCCAGCACGAGCGCCAGCTGGAAAACCTGCTGCGCAAGGCGCGTGACAGTGAACTCGATGCCGAGGAAAAACAGCACCTTCGCGAACTCCTGCAGCGCAGCATGGAAGGCAGCCGCGCAGGGCCATCTGGCACCTGAGGGGTGGTCTCGGGTATAATCCGCGGCTTCTTTTCAGCCCGCCAAGACCTTCAATGGATAGGGTGAACATGTCCGTGAAAGCGCAACAGCAATCCCGCATCAAAGAGTTGATCGCCCGTGGCCGCGAGCAGGGTTACCTGACGTACGCCGAGGTCAACGACCACCTGCCGGAAGACATTTCCGATCCGGAACAGGTGGAAGACATCATCCGCATGATCAACGACATGGGCATCAACGTATTCGAGACTGCCCCGGATGCGGATGCCCTGCTGCTTGCCGAAGCGGATACCGATGAAGCCGCCGCCGAAGAGGCCGCTGCCGCCCTGGCGGCCGTGGAAAGCGACATCGGCCGCACCACCGACCCGGTGCGCATGTACATGCGCGAGATGGGTACCGTCGAGCTGCTGACCCGCGAGGGCGAGATCGAGATCGCCAAGCGCATCGAGGAAGGCCTGCGCGAGGTCATGGCCGCCATCGCCCAGTTCCCGGGCTCGGTAGACAGCATCCTCGCCGAATACCAGCGGGTGACCAGTGAAGGCGGTCGCCTCTCCGACATCCTCAGCGGCTACATCGACCCGGACGACGGCACCCTGCCGGCAGAAAGCGAAGCCGTACCGCCGCCGGTCGCCAAGGAAGCCAAGCCCGCCGACGAGGAAGAAGACGAAAACGGCGATGACAAGAGCGACGCCGAGGAAGAAGGCGACGGTGGCCCGGATCCGGAAGAAGCCGCCCGCCGCTTCGGTGCCGTCGCCGCGCAGCTGGCCAAAGTCCGCGAGGTGCTCAAGGCCCATGGCCGTGGCAGCCGCGAGGCCGACGCCGAGCTGAGCACGCTGGCCGAGCTGTTCATGCCCATCAAGCTGGTGCCCAAGCAGTTCGACGCCCTGGTGGCGATGGTGCGCGATGCACTTGATCGCGTGCGCGCCCAAGAGCGCGCCATCATGCAGCTGTGCGTGCGCGATGCCCGCATGCCGCGTGCCGATTTCCTCAAGCTGTTCCCCGGCAATGAGATCGATCTGGCCTGGACCGACAGCCTGCTGGGCGGCAAGGGCAAGCATCTTGAGGCCATCGCCCGCCGGCAGGACGAGATCCGCGCCTGCCAGCAGGTGCTGATCGATCTGCAGAATGAGCTGGATCTGGACATCGCCACGGTCAAGGAAATCAACCGGCGCCTGTCGATCGGCGAGGCCAAGGCCCGCCGCGCCAAGAAGGAAATGGTCGAGGCCAACCTGCGGCTGGTGATCTCCCTCGCCAAGAAGTACACCAACCGCGGCCTG
>CAZFFB010000040.1:0-11160 GCA_964517735.1 uncultured Pseudomonas sp. | reverse complement strand
GCTGCGCTCGAACAGCTGCGCGCCCTGCTGCACGGCGGCCAGCGCCTCGCCATGCAGCAGGTCAAGGGGCTGCAGATGCCCGGAGCCCATGTCGATCAGCCCGCCGCAGTAGCGCGTTGAACCCACCACCTCATGGACCTCGTCGGCGCCGAGCAGGCGCAGCGGATGCCGATAGCCCAGCGCCTGCAGCGCCTCCTGTTCGGCGCGCAGCGCCGCAAGGTGGCGGGGACGGTTGGCCAGGTCGCAGTAGCCCCAGGTCAGGTCGCAGTCGATCTGCAGGGTCTCGATGCGCTGGCGCACCAGCTCGACGGCCTCCAGCCCGTAGTGCTTGAGGCGCTGTACGCCTGCCGCCCCCAGCT
Source organism: uncultured Pseudomonas sp. (assembly GCA_964517735.1). GTDB lineage: Bacteria > Pseudomonadota > Gammaproteobacteria > Pseudomonadales > Pseudomonadaceae > Geopseudomonas. Next base: position 10,801 of record CAZFFB010000040.1, on the reverse strand, counting down.
GTGGGCGAAAGCGCTCAAGGTCATGGCCGACTCCGCGGATCAGCTGGCCGCCATTGCGCCCGCTGGCGCCCCAGCCGATCAGCCGCGCCTCCAGCAGTACGACCCGGTAGCCGCGCTGGGCCAGCTCCAGCGCGCAGTTCACGCCGGTAAAGCCGCCGCCGACGATGCAGACATCAGCGCTCAGCTCGCCCTGAAGCGCTGCAAAGGACGGCCTCTGCCGGGCGCTGGCAACATACCAGGAGGGCGCATGATCGGGACTGTGGGTCGGCATCGGACGAGGCATGGTGGTGTCTGCAGGCATAGGAATTCACAGCATAAACAGCCTGGGGCATCAAGGGTATGACAGGCCGGCGAGCTCAGGGCCGGGCATGCACTGCGACCATCAGGCGTGTTTCGGCCCCTCAGGCTTTGCCGTTATACTGCCGGCGCCCGAGCGGCCCATCGCCCCGGGTGTGACTAGCCACGATAGAGGGTGAAAGGGTGAACCTGATCAAGAAATTCCTGGCAGCCCAGACTGCCGTGCTGGCCCTGTGGGCGGTTGGCGCCCAGGCCTCAACCAGTGAAGCGATTGCCGAGCGTCTCAAGCCGGTGGGCAGCGTCTGCATCGCCGGTCAGGAATGCGCGGGCGCAGGGGCTGTCGCTGCTGCCGCTGCAGGCGGTGGCCGCAGTGCCGATGACGTGGTTGCCAAGCACTGCAACGCCTGCCATGGCGTCGGTGTGCTGGGCGCACCCAAGATCGGCGATACCGCCGACTGGAAAGCCCGTGCCGATGCCAAGGGCGGTGTCGAGGGTATTCTCAAGACCGCGATTGCCGGCATCAACGCCATGCCGGCCAAGGGCACTTGCAACGACTGCTCCGACGACGAGCTGCTGGCAGCGATCAAGAAGATGTCCGGCCTGTAAGATCGGTCGTTCGACCAGAGCCGCCCCTCGCCCGGGCGGCTTTTTTGTCTCAGGCGCGGTTGCGGCTGTGACGGGGCGCGGGCCGGCCCTCCGCGCGGGCGCGCAGCTGGCCGCAGCCCCCATCGACATCCTGCCCGGCGCTGTTGCGCACCTTGGTCAGCACGCCGCGGCTGTGCAGATAGCGCACCATCTGCACGATGCGCTCGCCCTGCGGGCGTTGGAAGACGTCACCCTCCAGGCTGTTGTAGGGGATCAGATTCATCACCGCGTACTTGCCCTTGAGCAGGCGGATGATGCCGTCCATTTCCTCGACGCTGTCATTGATGCCCTCAAGCAGCGTCCACTGGTACTGGATCGGGTAGCCGGTGGCGCGGGCATAGGCCTCGCCCTGCTCGACCAGCGCCTCGGGCCCCAGGTCGGCGGCGCGCGGCAGCAGCGTGCGGCGCAGATCAGGGCGGGTGCTGTGCAGCGACAGCGCCAGCGCCGGCCTGACCGGCCCCTCCAGCAGACGCGCGAAGACCCGCGGATCACCCACCGTCGAGAACACCAGATTCTTGTGGCCGATGCCGCCCTCGCGGCCCAGCAGGTCGATGGCCGCCAGTACGTTGTCCAGGTTATGGGCCGGCTCGCCCATGCCCATGAACACCACCTTCTTCACGGGGCGCAGCCGCCGGGCCAGCGCCACCTGCGCGACGATCTCGGCGCTGCCGAGCTGGCGCAGCAGGCCGCTCTTGCCGGTCATGCAGAACACGCAACCTACCGCACAGCCGACCTGGGTAGACACGCACAGCCCGTCGCGCGGCAGCAGCACGCTCTCCACCTGCTGCCCGTCGGCCAGCGCTACCAGCAGGCGTACCGAACCATCAGTACCCGGATGCTGGCTGTAAAGCCCGGCCAGGCGCTGCAAGGTGGCGTCAAGGTCCGGCAGCGCCTCGCGCACGCGGCGCGGGAAGAAGCCCTCGGGCGGCCGGTTGCGCGGGCCACTGTCCAGCGGCTGGCCCGCCAGCCAGGCCCGCAGGATGCGGCGCTGATGGCAGGGCAGGGCGCCGTGGGCGGTCAGCGGAGTGAGGAGGTCATCGATCTGCATAGGGTGCGCATGCTACCACCGGCCCGCTGGCCCCGGGCAGGGGGCCGGTGGTGTGTAATGCGCGTCTGCGCAGGCTTCAGCGGGTCTGCCACAGCCTGCGGAAGGCCCCGTCGCTGTCGTAATCGGCCGCCTGCTTCTGCGGGTTGAAGCGCCGCCCGCCCCGCGGGTCGGTGCCCCGTCCGGCGATGTACAGCCAGTTGCCCTGATTGCTGCACACGTCGTAGTCGATCAGCTGGGCCTCGAACCAGGCGGCGCCGGCGCGCCAGTCGCCCTGCAGGTCGTGGATCAGGTGGCTGGCTACGATCTGGCGCAGGCGGTTGGACAGATAGCCGGTGGCCGCCAGCTCGCGCATGCCGGCATCCACCAGCGGCTCGCCGGTGGCACCCTCGCACCAGCGGGCGAAGGCGCTGGCCTTGTGGCGCGGCGGGCGCAGCGCCTGGCGCGCCAGCCCGGCGCTGCGGTACAGGCGCCGGCCATGCTGCAGATGCAGAAAGCGGAAGTAGTCGCGCCACAGCAGCTCGAACCACAGCCAGTAGCTGCCGTCGCTGGCGCCGCGGGCCTGCTCGTGATCGCACAGGGCGTCGTAGATGCAGCGAGGTGACAGCGCACCACTGGCCAGCCAGGGGGAAAACTTGCTGGAGTAGTCGGTGCCGGACAGGCCGTTGCGGGTGGCCTTGTAGTGCACCGGCAGGTCGCTGGCAAAGTAGCGCTGCACATGGGCCAGCGCCGCCCGCTCGCCGCCATGAAAAGCCGCTGTTGTGAACGGGAAGGAGGAGCGTGCATCGGCCTGCCAGGTACTGTCCGCGCGCAGGGGAGGCGTTTCTTCAGCGGCCTCTGGCAGTGGCGGCAGCGTGGCGGGCGCCGGCTGCGGAGCGGCCGGCAGCACCTCGGCCCGCTCGATGCGGTTGCGAAACGCGCTGAAGTTTTCCGGCAGCTGTGCGCAGGCGAACGGCAGATCAGCCGGGTGCAGCAGGCTGGACTGCCAGTGGGTCTCCACCGTAAGGCCCACGGCCCGCAGCGCGTCGACCGCATCCTGCTCCTCGGGCGCCGGGATGTCCTCACAGACCACCCGGGTTGCACCCAGCGTCGTGGCCAGCGTCTTCAGGACATGGACCGGATCGCCCGTCAGCACCTGCAGCCGGCTGCCGCGCTCGCGCAGCTGCGCATCCAGATCCTCCAGCGCTTGGGCGGTGAAATGCTGCCGCGCCGCGCCCGCCCGTGCAAAGCCCCAGCGGGTCTCTTCAGCGGCGGGCTGCACATACACCGGCAGCAGGCGATCCGCCTCGCGGCAGGCCTGCAGCAGGGCCGGGTTGTCACTCAGGCGCAGGTCGTTGCGAAACCAGTAGATCAGGGTGGACATAGGCGCTCTCGTCACGGGCGGATGGGGCGTGACTTATACCGCAAATTGCGTTATGCATCATGTCTGTACAGCTATTGCCATGGCCGGCGACAGGGCGACAGGGCGATGCAGAGCCAGCGCAGCGTGGCGGGCTAAGATGGTGGCTTCATTTTTGTGAGGATTTCCCCATGAGCACTCCCGCGCCCTACGGCACCGGCGATGCCTCCTACCAGGCCGCCGGCGGCATCGACGGCCTGCAGCGGCTGGTCGCCGACTTCTACCGGATCATGGACCAGTCGCCGGCCTACGCCGAGCTGCGCGCCATGCACCCCGAGGACCTGAGCGTGGCCCGCGACAAGCTGGCCTGCTTCCTCAGCGGCTGGCTGGGCGGGCCGAAGCTGTTCCGCGAGAAGTACGGGCCGATCGCCATCCCGGCGTTCCACGCCCAGTGGCCGATCAACGAGCATGGCAGCCGCGCCTGGCTGGACTGCATGGCCGAGGCCATCGCCTGCCAGGACTTCGCCCCGGACTTCGCCGAATACCTGCTGCGCCAGCTGCACGTGCCGGCCGAGCGCATCGTCCAGGCCAGCCGGATGCGCCACGGGCAGGGGTGAGTGCGGCGGCGGGAGCGAGACCAGATGTAGCGGCCGCCATGGGCCGCTCCGCCACCAGCCTCGGCACGGACAGTGACAGCCTGATCAAGAAGGGCCTGATCTTCAGTCCCGCGCCCACAGCGCCTGGTGGGCGATCTGCGGGGCGTGCCCGGTGGCCTTCCGGTCGCCGCCGAGCTCATGGATCGGGTGGCTGCCGCAGGCGTGTGGCCAAAAGCCATTGTGGTATCACGGCTCCTGATATGTAATCAGCGGCTGTCAGGGATGATGCGACATGCCGTTTGGAGTACGGTCACAGTCTTTCTATCCCTGGCATACAACCGCTTACCTGCCACCGTGCACAGGGATACGTCCATGAACTTCGCCAGAAAAACCAGCCTGCTGCTGCTAGGCAGCGCTATCGCCCTCAGTTCGGGTTGCGCCAACCTGTCCCAGAATGAATGGGTCAACAAGGAGAACATCGGTACGCTGGTCGGCGTCGCCGCCGGCGTGCTGGTCGGCAGCCAGGTTGGTAACGGCAGCGGGCGCACCGCGGCGATGATCGCCGGCGCCCTGGCCGGCGGCTACCTCGGCAAGACCATCGGCGCCAACCTCGACGAGCGTGATCGTCAGGCTCTGGCCCTGCAGACCCAGCAGGCCCTGCAGCACGTCCAGGACGGCCAGAGCAGCCAATGGATGTCGAGCCACAGCGGCGCCTCGGCCACCTTCACCCCGGTCAAGAGCGAAACCGTGCAACGCCAGGTGGCGGTCAAGCGCACGCCCAAGGTCCAGCCGGTGGCCAATATGACGCTGATCAACCGGCCCTATGAGGCGATCAAGTCGGCCAACGTGCGTAATGCGCCGACGACCGACGCCGACAAGGTGGCCGGCCTGCCGACCGGCACCACCTTCACCGCTATCGGCCGCACCGACAACGACTGGATCATGGTCGGTCGTCGTGGTGTGACCATCGGCTACGTCTATGCCCCACTGGTTCGCCAGGTGCAGCCCAAGCCGGCAGTCGCCAGCAGCGCCGCGCCGGTCGATACCGCGACTGACCTGGACAGCCTGGATGTCGCCAGCGCTGCCCAGCAGGGCATCGATCTGGATGCCTTCGACCTGGACGCTGCGCCGGTCGAGCAGCAGGTCACCGCCCAGGCGACCTGTCGCACGGTCAACTACGACATGATCAGCAACGGTCAGAGCCAGCAGCAGACGGTCAAGGCCTGTCAGGCTGCCGACGGCGCCTGGGAGCTGATCTGATGAGTCATGGGATGAGAGGTTTGCTGTCCCTCAGTCTGCTGGCCTTGGCCGTCTCGGCCGAGGCGGCCAGTCACCGGCTGGCTTACTCGAAGGCAGAAAATGTCGAAGTCTTCGTCGATCACGCGGACAGTCAGCCGTGGTGCAGTGCAAACCTGCAGCTGCGCTTCGCCTTCGCCGGGTCGGCGGACAGCGCAGCGGTCGGGCGTCTGCTGCCCAAGCTTGGCGGTCTGCTTGGCAGTCAGTGTCCGAGTGCCACCCAGCTCAGCTGGCACAGTACCGACAGCAGCGCCAGGCGCGTGGCCAGTGGCACGGCCAGCCAGGCTGGCGGCTGGGTCGCCCAGCTCGATGGCGCGGTTGCGCCGGCCGCTGTGGTCGTCGAGAGTGCACCTGCTGCACCTGCTGCACCTGCTGCACCTGCTGCACCTGCTGCACCTGCTGCAATAACTGCAACAGCTGCCGCGCCGATCGCCAGTGCGCCGGCTCCCGCTGAGACACCGGCGGTCGCGGTCAGTGCGCCGGTCGTGGCCGAGCCGGTCAGCGCCCCGGCTGCCGTGGTGGCGGCCGAATCGCCGGCGCCCGTGGCCGCGCCGACCCACAGCGCGCCGGCCGTCGTTGCCGCGCCAGCCGAGGCAGCTGAAGCCGCCACGCCGGCTGCTGCCAGTCCGACCCCGGCCCAGCCGGCAGTGGTGGCGAGCGCAGCACTTGATCAGGACTTCGCGGTGGCTGGCTGGAAACCGCCGCTGCAGCAGACGGTCTTTGCCAAGGCCGACTTCCTCAGCGAGATCCGTGACCAGAACGGCTGCATCTTCCGCCTCGCCCTCAAGCTCGAGGACGACCTAGAGAATCTCCGTACCGAATCCCAGGGCATATCTTGTGGTCCGGATGGCTATGCCCAGGGCGAAGGCACACTGCTGATCACCCGGCGCGATGGCGTGCGTATCCACGAGTTCAAGGGCGGCTTCCTCAGCGGCCTGTCGGTCTACGGCAAGGTTCCGCAGCTGCCGGTGGTCGGCTTCGACCAGCGCCGCAACCTGCTGTTGCGCCTGCACAGCGAGCCGGCCAGCAAGGTGCACTACCTGCTGCGCCTCGACTACAACAGCTACTATGGCCGCTGGAATGCTGGCAATTCCATGCTGGTGGCGCTGACCGAGAATCGCGAGCTGTTCCGCGATCTGGACAGTATCCGCCGCACCATCGATCTGGCCACCATACGGCTTGCCCAGGGTGCGCCGATGATCAACAGCATCAACTTCCATGCGATGCGCGATCTGGAGCAGGGGCTGTCGCAGGGCAATCGCGATTTCTGGCTGTACCAGATCCAGCTGTCGCGTCATTACCGTACCCTTCAGTGGCAGTACGACCCGCAGCGTGCGCAGAACCATCTGTTCCGCTTCGAGAAGAAGGAGGCGGAACAGCAGCGCCTGGCAGAGCTGCAGCGTCAGCGAGAAGAGCAGATGCAGCGTGAGTTGCTGGGCCGTCAGGCCGAACAGCAGCTGCAGCTCTACCGGCAGCTGCGTCGCGAAGCCCGCAAGCCTGCGGAGCTGTACCAGCGCATCCTCAGTGATGTCAGCTACGAGCCCCTTGGTGGTGGTGACTACGCCGCGCTGATGCGGGGCCGCTCGCGCGACTACGCGCAGATCGTCCACATTACCGGCAAGAGTGATGATGGCTGGGAGGTCGAATATCCCTATCCGGCGCTGCTGAGTGACGCCGACAGTGAGCAGCCGGCGGCCAAGGGCTGGTTCTTGGTCAAGGGCAAGGTGAGCCTTGACCTCGAGCGCCGCGACACTGACCAGTTACCGCTGACCCTGATCAGCGCCAGCAGCCTGCAGTCGTGCAGCGACAGTGGCTGCAGCGATCTGCGCGATCCGCTGAAGCTGACCCGTCACCAGCTGGGCCAGCCGGACTGGACGCCGGAGCAGGCCAAGGAGCTGATCGCGCAAGCCTGGCCGGATCGTACCGACACCCAAGGAGATGAGGAATGAGCAAGCGCCTACCCCTGATTGCCGGCGCTGCCGTTATGGTGCTGGCCGGTGGCTACTTCGGTCTGTGCGCTTATAGCAGCCAGCAGGCGGAAAAGCAGTTACGCGACTGGGCCTACGAGACTGAACTGGACGAGTATCTGAGCTGGAAGGCGGTATCCTCCAGTCCCTTGGGTGGTCGAGTCACCGTTACCGGGATCGAGCTGGACTTCGGCAAGAACTCGCCCAGCCTGCATGCGGCCGAGCTGGTCATCAGCGAACGCAGCTTCGACGAGCAGCAGAGCCGTGTGCGGCTGCAGCTCAATGGTCTGAGTGTCGACAAGCAGGCCCTGGACGGGCTGCGCTCACTGGGCGCCTTGGCCGGCGGCAGTCTGGATCGCGGCCTGGCGCGGGCAAGCCATGGCTTTGCGCCCGCATTGAACAGCGGGCTGGCTGAACTCAAGCCATTCGACGTGGAGCTGTTCGTCGACATCGACGACAAGGCCGGCCGCCTCGCCACAGAGCTGTCCGTCAGCCTGCCTGAGCTGTTCAGCACGCAGGTCAACTACCAGTTGAGCCGCGTGCGCGATCTCAACCGCGATCTGCAGCATCTCTCCGAGCAGCTCGGTGACGACGAGGCGGGCTGGCGGTTGCTCAATCGGGATCTGCCTGCACTGCTGGAGAACCTGGAGCGTGCGGAAATCAGCGCAGCCCGCTTCAGCTTCAAGGATCTTGGCATGGCACAGCGCAGCATTGCCCTCTACCAGCGCTACAACACCCCGCTCGATCCGGCGGCGGGCAAGGTGGAACGCCAGCGTAGCGAGCACTATGCGCGGGTCGTCGAAGCGGCCGAGAAGGACTGCAGCCGCAATCTCGACGAGCTGCCCAAGGGCCTGGAAGACAGCTGCGAACTGCTCGGCAAGTTCCTGCACGGCAAGATCAGCGGCGTGGAGCTGAGCGTCGAGCCCTCCGAGCGGGTACGCCTGAGTGATCTCGAAGCGCTGGGTAACGGCAGTCGCAGCAAGCGCATGCTGGAGCGTCTGAACCTGCGGATCGGCAGTCTGTAAGCGCTGCCTCGGGCGGCTTGAGCAGCCGCTCCGGGGCACTTCCCCGCTGAACCTCAGCGCTTGAGCAGTGCCCTTATATCCGCCAGTGCGCTGTTGCCCCGTGCGGCCTTGACCTCCACCGGGGCGGCCTCGAGGCCTTCCCACTGCAGATCCTCCTGGGGCAGTTCGTCGAGGAAGCGGCTGTGGGCGCAGTCGATCACCTCGCCGTACTGCTTGCGCCGGGCGGCATAGGTGAGCGTCAGGTGCTGGCGGGCGCGGGTGATGCCGACATAGGCCAGGCGGCGCTCCTCCTCGATGCTGTCGGCCTCGATGCTCGAGCGGTGCGGCAGCAGATCCTCCTCCATGCCCATGATGTACACGCAGGGAAACTCCAGCCCCTTGGAGGCGTGCAGGGTCATCATCTGCACGCCCTCGGCGCCTTCCTCTTCCTCCTGCTGACGCTCGAGCATGTCGCGCAGCACCAGCTTGCCGATCGCCTGCTCGATGCTCATCTCGCCGTCTTCGTCCCGCTCCAGGGTGTTCTTCAGCGCTTCGAGCAGGAACCAGACATTGCTCATCCGGTAGTCGCCGGCCTTGTCGCTGGCACTCTGCTGGCGTACCCAGCTCTCGTAGTCAATGTCGGTGATCATCGCCCGCAGCGCCTCGATCGGGTCCTCCTCGCTGCAGCGCCGGCGCACCCGGTCGAGAAACTGCTTGAAGCGCGCCAGCCGCTCGGTGAAGCGCGCTTCAAGGTGCGCGCCAAGGCCCAGCTCGTCGCAGGCGTCGTACAGGGAAATGCCGCGACTGCCGGCGTAGTTGCCGAGCTTCTCCAGGGTCGCCGAGCCGATCTCGCGGCGCGGCACGTTGATCACCCGCAGGAAGGCGTTGTCGTCATCCGGATTGACCAGGAGGCGGAAGTAGCTCATCAGGTCCTTCACCTCCTGGCGGGCGAAGAAGCTGGTGCCGCCGGAGAGGCGGTAGGGGATCTGGTGGTGCTGCAGCTTCAGCTCCATCAGCTTGGCCTGGTAGTTGCCGCGGTAGAGGATGGCGAAGTCGCTGTAGGGGCGTTGGGTCTTGAGGTGCTGGGTGAGGATTTCCAGGGCGATGCGCTCGCACTCGGCCTCCTCGTTCTTGCAGCGGATCACGCGGATCTCGTCACCAACGCCCATCTCGCTCCACAGCTGCTTCTCGAACACGTGCGGGTTGTTGGCGATCAGCACGTTGGCGCATTTGAGGATGCGGCTGGTCGAGCGGTAGTTCTGCTCGAGCATCACCACCTTGAGGCTGGGGAAGTCCTCCTTGAGCTGCATCAGGTTCTCCGGGCGCGCGCCGCGCCAGGCGTAGATCGACTGGTCGTCGTCGCCGACCACGGTGAACTGCGCGCGCTCGGCGACCAGCAGCTTGACCAGCAGGTACTGGCTGGCGTTGGTGTCCTGGTACTCGTCGACCAGCATGTAGCGCACCTTGTTGCGCCACTTCTGCAGCACCTCGGGATGGGCCTGGAACAGCTTGACCGGCAGCAGGATCAGGTCATCGAAGTCCACCGCGTTGTAGGCCTTGAGGGTGCGCTGGTAGTGGATGTAGATGATCGCGGCGGTCTGCTCGCGCGGGTTGCGCGCCCGCGCCAGCGCCTCTTCGGGGAGGATCAGGTCGTTCTTCCAGGCACCGATCAGGTTCTTCACCTCATCGACACCGTCCTCGCCCTGGTACTCCTTCTGCATGATGTCGGTGAGCAGCGCCTTGATGTCGCCCTCATCGAAGATCGAGAAGCCGCTCTTGTAGCCGAGGTGGGCGTGCTCCTTGCGGATGATGTTGAGGCCGAGGTTGTGGAAGGTCGACACGGTCAGCCCGGCGCCCTCGCGGCCGCGCAGCAGCTGGCCGACCCGCGCCTTCATCTCGCGCGCCGCCTTGTTGGTGAAGGTCACCGCGACGATGTGGCGGGCGGCGATGCCGCACTGCTGGATCAGGTAGGCGATCTTGCGGGTGATCACGCTGGTCTTGCCGGAGCCGGCGCCGGCCAGCACCAGCAGCGGGCCGCTGATGTAGTGGACGGCTTCCTGCTGGCGGGGATTGAGTCGGGACATGTCGTTCGAGGCTTTCAGGGCGGTGCAGGGAGTTTAACAGGCGATGGGCAGGGCGCCGGTCGGTTGTCTGTGTGCGGTCGGCCATTGGTCGTCCGGGCCGACTGATGGCGAGTACCGCTCAGACTGACCAGAACAGCGCCAGCGGCACCGCTACCAGCTGCTCATCGAAAGGCACGACCTGCTCGCCGGTATAGAACACCACGCCACGCTTGAACTGCTGCGGCGTGGTCTCGCGCAGATGACGAAGGCCGTTGAAGTCCTTGCCGCTGATCGTGGCCGCGGCCTTGACCTCGATACCAACCAACTCGCCGCGCCGGTTCTCCAGCACGAAGTCCACTTCGATGCCGGTGGAGGTTCGGTAATGCATCAGCTGCGTACGCAGATCTGCCCAGCCCTGATGCTTGACCAGCTCGGCATGTACGAAGCCCTCCACCAGATCTCCTGGCAACCCCAGCACTGCAGCCATGCCGGCCTCGCTCAAGCCCTGCAAGTGGGCCATCAAGCCGTAGTCGGTCACGAACAGCTTGG